>CALYBF010000013.1 GCA_944393755.1 uncultured Clostridia bacterium
TAAAGGAAGGACTAAGAAAAATAGCATAAGAAATATAGGGAAGGGACAGCCCAAATAAACGCCTGTGGAGATAGTAGGTTACGAGGTCTAAGAAGCAGGAAGCCCATTGGCTTTAGACAATGGGTAGTTCACACATTTAATGAATTTCCAATACGAAATGTCAGATATGGAGCTAGAATTATATGTGGGAAAATTAAATAAAGAAAAAGAAGTTATAGAAGAAATAAATAAATTATATTGGTTTGATAAAAATGAAGATTTCTTTAATGTGGAAAAATTTGCAGGAGAAGGAAACATAGGACATATGGTAAAACAAGTAGAAATATATAAAGATAAATTATTTGGAGAGTAGAAATGGGAAAGAAATATAAAAAAATATTATTTGATTTAGATAATACACTAATAGATGATAACGAAAATAGAAAATATGCAATAAGAAAAATACTAAAAGAAATGGATAAATATTTAGGAGAAAATCAAGTAGAAGATTTTATAAAGTCAGATGATAAATATTGGAAGGATAGAGCATCTAAAAAACTAAAAGATCCATACGAATTTAAAACAATAGAAGAAAAAACAAAATGGGTAAGAGCTCAAAGATTTATAATGTTTTTCAAAGATATTAACTTTGAAGAAGCGGTAAGAATAAATGATAAATATATAAATTATCTAAAAGAAAAAGTAATACCAATAGAAGGGGCAAAAGAAACTATAGAATATTTATACAATAAAAATTACGAAATAAATATTGTAACAAATGGGCCAACAGTTCCTGCAAAAAGTAAATTAGAAAAAACAGAAATTTCAAAATATATAAATTTAGTATTCACAGCAGAAGAAGCAGGTTTTATGAAACCACACAAAGAATTTTTTGAGAAATTTTATAAAAAGATAGATAATGCAAAAGTAGATGAAATGCTTATTGTAGGTGATGAGTTGGAAAAAGACGTGTTAGGTGGGATAGAAAACAATATAGATACTTGTTGGCTTAACTTAAAGAACTATAAAAATGATACAGGAATAAAGCCAAATATGGAAATAAAAGAATTACTAGAATTAAAAAATATTTTGTAAAAGATTTGTGTTTTGATATATGTTTGTAGTAAAATATGGATATAAAAAAAGAAAGGAGTGCTACATATGAAAGAATCAGAAAAAATATTAAAAGAATTAATGAAGCATTTAGATAGTTTAGAAATTGAATCAGAAGAGGAATTAAATGAAGAGACACAAAAATTCATAGACAAACTTAATAAAAAAGAAATAAATTTTGAGAACACTCCAGAGTATGAGTCAGATGAATTATTAGAGGAAGCATATGAAGCAGAAACAGAAAAAGAAGCAAGAAGCTTAGCAAAAAAAGCACTAGAAGTTTATCCAGATAATATAGATGCACAAGTTTTTCTTGCAAATATGGAGAAAAACCCAGTAAACAGATTAAAACAATTAGATTGGGCAATAGAAAAAGCAAGAAAAATATTGGAAGAAGAAGGTTTGTTTGAAGAAGATAATATTGGTCATTTCTGGGGTATAATAGAAACAAGACCATATATGAGAGCAAGAAATAGTAAATTACAAGAATTAATGATATTAGGAAGATATAAAGAAGCGGTAAAAGAAAGTGAAGAATTACTAAAATTATGTGAAAATGATAATTTGGGAATTAGAAGTTTGTTAATGGGCTTATATTGTTATTTTGAGGAATTTGATAAAGGTGAAAAATTACACGAGCAATATAAAGAAGATAGAACAATATCAATGTTATTTCCTATGGCAATTATGTATTATAAAAAAGGAGATTATAGAAAAGCAGAAAAAATGTTAAATGAAATAGACGAAAAAAATCCTTTTATAGCAGATTACTGTATAGGAGAAGTAGAAAATGAAATTGACGAAGATCCAGAATATTATTCATTAGGTTCAC
This sequence comes from uncultured Clostridia bacterium, assembly GCA_944393755.1. GTDB lineage: Bacteria > Bacillota > Clostridia > TANB77 > CAG-508 > CAG-269. The sequence continues at coordinate 1,925 of CALYBF010000013.1, forward strand.
AAGAAGAAGCATATATAACGTTTAAAGAAAATTTCTATTTAATAGCATCTTTACCATCGTTTATAAACTTTGTGGCTGAAAAGCTATATATTTAATTTTAAATAAACAATAGAATAAAAAGAAGGTATGAAAAAAGAGAGTATGAAATAAAAAAATACTTTCTTTTTTTGAGGTTTAAATTTGAGAAATTATAAAAAATGTGATATAAATATAAAAGAAAAAATTTAAAATAAAGTATAAGTTTCAACAAATTTAGCAAAAAAAAGGAGTATAATAGATAAAGATATGGAAGAATTTAAATCAGGTTTTGTAACTTTAATTGGAAGAACAAATGTAGGAAAATCTACATTAATGAATTTATTGGTTGGTGAAAAAGTTGCTGCAATTGCAAATAAAGTGCAAACAACAAGAACTGCAATTAGAGGAATTGTAAATAGATCAAATTCACAAATAGTTTTTGTTGACACACCAGGTATTCACAAACCTAAAACAAAATTAAATGAAGTAATGGTGGAAACATCTTTTACCAGTTTAAAAGATGCTGATATAGTTTTGTTTTTAATTGAAGCAGATAGTAAAGAGATAGGTAGAGGAGATACTATAATTTTAGAAAAAATAAAAGAAGCCAAATGTAAAACAATTTTAATTATAAATAAAATTGATTTAGTAAAAAGAGAAGATTTATTAAAATTAATTGATTTATATAGAAAAGAATATGATTTTGAAGCGGTTATACCAATATCTGCAACAAAGAGTAAATATAAAGATATAGTTTTAGATGAAATTGAGAAGAACTTAAAACCAGGACCTGCATATTATGATAAAGAAGAATATACAGACCAAACTATGAGAGCTCTTGCTGAAGAAACTATTAGAGAAAAAGCTTTAAAATTGTTACAAGATGAAGTACCACACGGAATATATGTTGAAGTTACAAAAATGAGAGAAAGAAAAAACAAAAACGGTGAAGATATTTATGATATAGAAGCTACTATATATTGCTTGAGAAATTCACACAAAGGAATCATAATTGGTAAAAATGGTGAAATGTTAAAGAAAATAGGAAGGTTAGCAAGGCTGGATATGGAAGAAAATTTTGGTGTTAAAATAAATTTAAAAACTTGGGTTAAAGTAAAAGAAGATTGGCAAGAGAATAGTAGTATTGTAAATAAATTTAAATTACAATAAAATAGAATAAAAAAGATAAAAAAGGCAAAAGATAAAATTAAAGTTAAGTAAAAACTTTAATTGAAAAGGAAGTGAGCTTATGATAAAGAAAATTGCGTGGAATACTTTTAAAAATACTGGTGATATAAATACTTTTTTAGAATTTAAACAAATAGAAAGTATAGAAAAAAATATAGAATATAATAAGGAAAAGGATATAGGAGAAAATGGCGAGCCAAAAAATAAATGGGATAATACTTTCTGAGCATAATCTTGGTGATTTTGATAAAATGCTTACAATGTTAACACCAGGAATAGGAAAAATATCTTGTGTTGCTAAAGGAGCAAGAAGACCTAAAAGTGCTCTTTTAGCAGGCACGCAGATGTTTTGCTTTGGAGAGTATATGGTATATAAAGGAACAAGTACATATCATATAAATTCAGTAGAACCAATTGAGATATTTTATAATTTAAGAACAGATTTAGATAAATTAAAATATGCTGTTAATATAAATAAAATAGTACAAGATGTAACAAATGAGAATCAAAATTGTTATAATATTTTACAATTGTTATTAAATACACTTTATACAATATCTGAAACTGATAAAAACTTAGATATGATATTAAGCATATTTAAATTAAGGCTTTTATCAATTTTAGGTTTTATGCCAAATATAAGAGAGTGTGTAAATTGTAAAGAAAAAGAAAATATAGAATATTTTAGTATAAAAGATGACGGCTTTAAGTGTAGTATTTGTGGAAAACAAGATACATCAGCAATATCTATTAGCAAAAGTACAAAAAGTGCAATTATATATACACTTACAGCCCCTGCTAAAAAATTATATTCTTTTAATATTAAAGAAGAAGCTTTAGAAGAATTTAAATTAATAGCTAAAATATATTTTAACCAAAAGTTAGAAAAAGAGTATAAGTTAGAAGAATTATTTTAAAAAATCAATAAAGAAACATTGACAAAGAAATAAATAAATGCTAAAATATAATTGTAAAAGAAATTTTACAAAAAGTATTGATTAGAATAAAAAATAATCAATAAAATAAAAATAGAGCAAGGCTAAGCCTCACTCTTTGGTATTGGATTGAAGTTTTAAATTTTCTGTGTGAACTTCAATCTCTTTTTTCTTATCTTGGAAACGTACATATGTAGTATAGCCTAAAGCAGATAAAAAACAAATTACGAAACCAACGATAAGAGAAATTAAAGCAGTACCTAAGTACTTAACTGCAAGTGTTGCGACCTCCATTTTTTCACTCACCTCCTTAAACGAAACAATTGCATATAGTTGCAATTGATAACAACAAACTAAAAAATAATTTGCTGTTATTTATTGCAACTAAGATGTCTGGGTGAGCGTCCAAAACCAAAATTATTATATATAATAAAGATTAAATTGTCAACCAAATAATAAATATTTATATAAAAATTTATCGTACTGTAAAATACTTGATTTTAATAAATTTAAACAAACTATTGATATAGCTCCTAAAAATCAGAAAAAAACAATATAACTTATAAGAATTATTCTAAAAAACTTGAAAAAAATAAAAATAACATATATAATAAAAATATACTAAAAAGAATTAACTTTAAAAGAGAAGGGAGCGATTTTTATGAAAATAAAAATAATAGGAAAGGAACTAAAGATAACAGAAGCAATAAACGATTACGTAGAAAGAAAATTAGACAGAATTGATAAATATTTTGATAATGCAGAAGCTGAAGTTACATTAAAAACTGAAAAAAATGAACAAATTGCTGAAATTTATGTAATAGCAAATGGAGAAAAATATAGAGCAGTAACTGAAGACAAAGACATGTATGCTTCTATAGATAAAGATATTGATATATTAGAAGGTCAAATTAGAAAAGCAAAAACTAAAAAAGAAAAAATGCTTAGAGAAGGTTCAATTAGAACAATGGAAGTAAATGATGAAAAACATCAAGATCTAGAAGGTGAAATAATAAAAACATCTTATTATGAAATAAAACCAATGCTTCCAGAAGATGCAGTATTAAAATTACAAGAAAAACCAACACATAATTTCTTAGCATTTATAAATGTAGAAACAGGAAAAGTAAATGTGGTACACAAATTAAAAGATGGTAAAAATTACGGTTTAGTAGAACCAGAAGAATAGTTATATATCTCACAAGAGTAAATAAAAAACTTTTGTGAGATTTTTTTTATAAAAAAGTAGTAAAAAAATATTTGATGTGTTATATTAATTACATAGGTAGGTGATATTTTTGAAAATAGAAGATAATAAAGAATTAGAAAATATGGCAAAAAAAATAAGAAGAGGAATAATAGAACAAGTATATAGAGCAGGTTCGGGACATCCAGGTGGTTCTTTATCTATTGCAGATATAATGACAGTTTTATATTTTAATGAATTAAATGTAAATGAAAAAAATACTAAATGGGAAGATAGAGATAGAGTAGTATTATCAAAAGGACATTGTGTACCAGCATTATATAGTTGTTTAGCAAATAGAGGTTTTTTTGATGTCAGTGAACTTGCAGGTTTTAGAAAAATAGAAAGTAATTTACAAGGACACCCAGATATGAGAAAAGTACCAGGAGTTGATATGTCAACAGGTTCATTAGGACAAGGACTATCAACAGCAGTTGGTATGGCAATTGCAGGAAAATTAGATAATAAGGACTATAGAGTTTATTGTGTCCTAGGAGATGGTGAAATAGAAGAAGGTCAAGTTTGGGAAGCGGCTATGTCAGCTTCAAAATATAAATTAGATAATTTATGCGTAATTGTAGATAATAATAATTTACAAATAGACGGAACTATAGAAGAAGTGGCAGGACTAAATAAGATAGATGAAAAATTCAAAAGTTTTGGTTTTCAAATAATAAATATAGATGGTCATAATATAGAAGAAATAAAATCAGCTTTTGAAGTTGCAAAAAATGTTAAAGAAAAACCTGTATGTATAATTGCAAAAACAATAAAAGGAAAAGGCGTGTCATATATGGAAAATAAAGTGGAATGGCACGGAAAAGCACCAAATGAAGAACAATATAAGATAGCAATGGAAGAATTAAAATAGAGATAGGAGTTAAATAAGTGAATACGGAAAAAGTCTATATATTTGATTATGGAAAAGTCATAGAAAAACCAATGGATACAAAAATATTATATAAAGAATTAAAATGTGAAATATCATATGAAAAGTTTTTAGAAAATTGGTCAAGTCCAGAAAATTATATTGATGCTTTCAAAGGAATCATATCTTCTAAAGAAAAGATAGAAAGATCTATTAAAGTATGCAAATGTAATGTTGATAAAAAAGGATATATTGATGCGTACAAAAAAGCTAAAACAGGATATTATCAAGATACAGTAGAAATTATTAAAAAATTAAAAAAAGATGGAAATAGAGTTTATCTATTATCAAATTTAGCGGAAATAGATTATAAAATATTTAAAGAACAATTTGATATGAGTTTGTTTGATGGGTTGTTTCTATCATATAAAATGCATAAGATAAAACCTGAAAAAGAAATATTTCTTGAAGTTATAGATAAACTAGAAAAAAATCCTAATGATATAATATTTTTTGACGATAAAGAAAAGAATGTTGAAGTTGCAAGAAAGTGTGGAATAGATGCTTACAAAGTTACAGGAGATAATATAAAGGAGTGTAGTGTATGGAAGAAATAAAAAAAGCAACAAGAGAAAGTTATGGAGAAGCTTTAGTAGAGCTTGGAAAAGAAAATAAAAATGTTGTTGTATTAGATGCAGATTTATCAACAGCAACTAAAACAAATATGTTTGCAAAAGAATTTCCTAATAGATTTTTGGATATGGGAATAGCAGAAGCAAATATGATGGGAACAGCAGCAGGATTAGCTACTTGTGGTAAAATACCATATGCAAGTACATTTGCAGTATTTGCAGCAGGAAGAAGTTATGACCAGATAAGGTGTAGCATAGCATATCCAAAACAAAATGTAAAAATATGTGCAACACATAGTGGTATAACAGTAGGAGAAGACGGAGCAACACATCAAATGATAGAAGATATATCATTGATGAGAACAATGCCAAATATGATAGTAATGTCAACTTGCGACGATGCCGAGACAAAATGGGCGGTAAAAGAAATATCAAAAATAGAAGGACCTGTGTATTTAAGATTAGCACGTGTAAAAACAGCAAATATATATAATAAAGATATGAAATTTGAAATAGGAAAAGCAGTTCAAATAGGAGAAGGAAAAGACGGTACAATATTTGCAACAGGAGTAACAGTAGAACAAGCATTAATTGCAAAAAATATTTTAAATGAGAAAGGAATGGATGTTAGAGTAGTAGATATTCATACAATAAAACCAATAGACAAAGAAACAATTATAAAATGTGCTAAAGAAACAGAAAAATTAATATCTATAGAAGACCATAACATAATAGGAGGCTTAGGCTCAGCGATTGCAGAAGTTTTAACAGAAGAATATCCTAAGAAATTAATAAGATTAGGAATAAAAGACACATTTGGAAAATCAGGAAAAGCAGAGAAATTAATGGAATATTTCGGAATAACAGCAAAAGAAATTATAGAACAATTTTAGGGACGTTTCTTTTGCGACCTTTTAGTCGCATTTGGGACACATCTTTATCTAGATGTGTCTCAAATTTTTCTTTTGTGAATTTTTTGTAAATTTTGAAAATAAGAGAAAAAGCGAGAAAAAGTGAAAATAAAAGAAAAAAACCAACATTTTCTATCAATTTTTTATTTAAAAGCTATTGCAAAATTTATAGTTTATTGATATGATAAAGGAGTAAAGTAAGATAGAGTATTATGCCACAAACCAAAAAAATAAGGAGTGCGGAAATGATAGAATTTAGAAATGTTACAAAGATATATGATACAGGAACTAAAGCTGTTAAAAATGCTAATTTTGTTATAGATAAAGGAGAATTTGCGTTTTTAGTAGGCTCATCAGGAAGTGGAAAATCAACACTTATTAAATTAATATTAAAAGAAGAAGAACCAACATCAGGAAATATAATCATAAATGGGAAAGATACAACTTTCTTAAAACCAAATAGAATACCATTCTTAAGAAGAAGTATGGGAGTTGTGTTCCAAGATTTTAGACTTTTACCAGATAAGACTGTATATGATAATGTAGCATATGCTATGTATATAGTAAGAGCTACACCAAGACATATAAGAAGACAAGTACCAATGGTTTTATCACTTGTAGGTTTAAGTGGAAAGGCTAAAATGTATCCAAATGAATTATCTGGTGGAGAACAACAAAGAGTTGCATTAGCTAGAGCTTTAGTTAACAACCCTTCAATGCTTATCGCAGATGAACCAACAGGAAACTTAGACCCAGATACAGCTTGGGATATTATGAATTTATTAAATGATATTAATATGAGAGGAACAACAGTAGTTGTGGCAACACACGCTAAAGATATTGTTAACAAAATGAAAAAAAGAGTTATACACATTCGCAAAGGCGAAATAATTAGAGATGATAAAAAAGGCGGTTATGATTATGAAATATAGCATATTAGGATATTTTATAGGTGAAGGATTTAGTAATGTATTTAAAAATAAAAAATCAACTGGTGCTTCTCTTATGATTATGTGTGCTACTATGATTATATTTGGAATATTTTTAATCTTAGGAGAAAATATAAATCACTTTGTAGATGAAGTAGAATCAGAACAAGGAATATCTGTATTTGTTAAAAATGAAGCAACACAAGAACAAATTGACGAATTAGGAGAAAAGATAAGAGCAATAGACGGTGTCAATACAGTAGATTTTGTCTCAAAAGATGAAGCTTTAGAACAAATGAAAGAAAGATTTGGTGAGAGACAAGATTTACTAGAAGGATATGAGGGTGAAAATAATATTTTTACAGCTTCATATGTAGTAACACTAACAGATTTAACAAAAAGTAAATCTGTTCAAGATCAAATAAGTACATATACAGATGTTGTTAAAAAAATTAACAGTAAAGATGAAGTTACATCAACTTTAATAAATTTAGCTAATGGAATTAAAATTGTAACAGGAGTAATTTTAGTATTATTAGTTATAATTTCTATATTTATTATAGCAAATACAATAAAATTAACAGTTCACGCAAGAAGAAAAGAAATTTCTATTATGAAATATGTAGGTGCAACAAATAATTTTATAAGATGGCCTTTTATTGTAGAAGGTATGATTATAGGAATCTTAGCAAGTATAATATCAATTGTAATTGTAGGTTTTGCATATAATTTTGTAGCAGAAAAATTAGTAAATGCAGAATTTATGCAATTAATAAATATGAGCTTAATCAGTTTTGGTGATATGTTTAGCTCAATAATATTTGTTTATATGCTACTAGGAATTGGTATTGGTGTACTTGGAAGTGTGATTTCTATGAGAAAATATTTAAAAGTATAAAGGAGAAAATATGCGAAAGTTTTTAATTATTATTTTAGCTTTTGTAATATGTTTATTTAGTATTTTTCCTTATGTACAAGCAAATAATGAAACAGGTAACACAGCAGTAGAGAATTTACAAAATGAAAGAAATGAAATACAAAACCAAATGAACGAGGCAAATGGACAATTAGAAGGAGTACAAAATGATTTATCAGAAAATTTACAACAAATACAAAAATTAGATGAAAGAATTTCTGAATCTGAGCAAGAGCTAAATGGTTTGAATTCACAAATAGAAGAGTTACAAACTTCAATGGAAGAAGTAGAAAATAATCTAAAAAAAGTAGAAGATGCATATAATTCACAAAAAAAGTTATTAGATAATTATTTAATTGCTGTACAAGAATCAGATGAAACTGAATATTTAGATGTATTACTTAGCTCTAAGAGTATTTCTGAATTTTTATCAAGCTATTTTCTAATTTCAGAGCTTGCTAGTTACGAAATGGACTTGTTAGATGATATGCAAGAAAAAAAAGATGAAATAAATCTTTCAAAAGAAAAATTGGAAAATGATAAAAAAAGTCTATCAGAAATTAAAGCAAACCAAACTAAAACAGCTAGAGTTTTAGAAAATACTAGATCAGTTAGAGAAAATCTAATTGCTAAATTGTCAGATAAAGAAAAAGAAATACAAAGCAAGATAGATGAATATAACAACAGATTTGATGAAATAAACAGAGAAATCTTAGCTTTAGCACAAGGAAGTATTGCAGCAGAATACATAGGTGGTGAACTTGCTTGGCCAGTTCCAGGATATACTAGAATAACTTCTAAATATGGTATGAGAACACATCCTATTACAGGAGTGTATAAATTACATACAGGAGTGGATATTGGAGCCCCAAGAGGAGCAAACTTTATTGCGGCAAATGACGGTATAGTAACAAAAGCAAGTTATAATAGTGCATATGGTAATATGGTAATAATTGACCATGGCGGTGGAGTGTCTACATTATATGCACACGGTGATCAAATTTTAGTTCAAGTAGGACAGACTGTTAAAAGAGGAGATCCTATATTAAAAGTAGGTTCAACAGGATATTCAACAGGACCACACGCACATTTTGAAGTAAGGTTAAACCGGAGTTGTAACAGACCCAATGCCATATATTACAAATGGACTTGTTCCACAAACACAAAATAAAGAAGAAACAAATAATGAAGCACAATAAACAAAAATTAAAGTATTTTAGGAGGTACTTATGAAAAAGATAGTACTCAAAATCTTAGGAATAGTTTTAGTATCAATTTTAGTATTACAATACAATATTGTAATAGCAGCTTCACAAAAAGAATTAGATGCAGTAAATAACCAGATAGAAGAGAAAAAAGATGAGTTAGAAGATGTGAAAAGTGAAAAATCACAAGCTATGTCAGAAGTAGAAAAAATATCTAATCAAATAGCAGATTATCAAACACAAATAGACGAATTAGATAATCAAATAAGCGAATTGAATACAAAAATTACAGATGCAGAGAACAAAATTAATGAACAGCAATCAGAATATGAAAAACAAGAAAAATTGTTAGAGGAAAGATTAGTAGTAATACAAGAAGCTGGTGATACTACATATTTAGATATGCTACTTACATCTAAAAGTATAACAGATTTTATATCTAATTATTATTTAGCATCAGAACTTGCTGAGGCTGATACACAATTGCTAGAAAATATTCAAAAACAAAAAGAAGAAATAGAAAATGCAAAAACAGAATTAGAAACTAGCAAAAAAGACTTGGATACTAAAAAAGCAAGTAAACAAAGTGTTGCAACACAACTTCAATCTGCTAAAAACGAGAAAAGTGCAAAAGTAGCTAAGCTTAGCGAAGATGAAAAATCTCTTCAAGCGGAAATCGATGAATTACAAGCACACGAAGCAAGTATAAAAGCTGATATGGAAAAAATGAAAAATGAATTTGATAAAAACAATAATAATAGTACAAGTTCATTTGGTTTTGGTTGGCCAGTTTCTAATAATAAAATAGGAACAGGATATGGTGTATCAGGAAAATATTGGAGTTCAGGATATCATACAGGTGTGGACTTCCCAGTTGGTAGTGGAACACCAGTATATGCAGTAGGAGATGGACAGGTATTTGATACTGGATATAATAGTGCATATGGTAATTATGTAGAAATATATCACGGAAATAATGTGTATAGTTTTTATGCACACGCATCAAGAGTTAATGTTAGCAAAGGACAAAAGGTAACAAAAGGACAGCAAATAATGTTATCTGGAGCTACAGGAAATGTTACAGGAGCACATTTACACTTTGAAATACGTTCACCAGGATATGGGTATTCAAGTTGTGTAAACCCAATGAAGTATTTACCATAAATTTAGGAAGAAAAAACTTTAAAAAGTGGGAGGAACATATGAAAAATAGAATTCTAAAAATTTTAGGAATAATTGTTGTAATTGTTATTTTATTACAAACAGTAGTAATGGCTGCGTCGACTAGTGAATTAGAAAAACGAAAAAATGACAATAAAGAGAAAATAAACGATGCAAAAGAAGAATTAAATGATGTTAAAGAACAAAAATCTGGAGTACAAGAAGAAATAAACGACTTAGATAGTCAAATTTCTGATTATCAATCACAAATTAACGAATTAGATAGCAAAATAAACAGCTTAAATGCACAAATAGAAGAATCAGAAAAGAAATTAGAAACAGCTCAAACTGAGTATGAAAATAACAAAGAATTAGCAGAAGAAAGATTAGTAGTAATGCAAGAATCTGGTGATACTACATATTTAGATATGTTACTTACATCTAGTAGTATAACAGACTTTATATCAAATTACTATTTAGCATCAGAACTTGCAGAAGCTGATACAGAATTATTAGATAGCATAGAAAAAGAAAGACAAGAAATTGAAAATGCAAAAGCAGAATTAGAAAGCAATAAGAAAGAGTTAGATAATTCAAAAACAAGTAAACAAGCAGCTAGCTCTAAGTTATCAGTTTTAAGAGAAGAAAAGAATACTCAAGTAGCACAATTAACAGAAGATGAAAAAGCAATTCAAAAACAAATAGACGAAATAACAGAGGCAAATAAGGAAATAGATCAACAAATAAAACAAGCAGAAGCTCAAATAAATAATAATGGTGGTGGTAGTGGAGCACCAGCAGGAGCACCTTCAGGTAGCGCAAACCTTGGTAATGTAAGCTCTTCAGGTTTTATATATCCTGTGCCTTCATCATATCAAAAAATCACAACAGGGTTATATTATTCTAGTGGAGCATATCATGGAGCAGTAGATTTTGGTTCAGGTGGAATAAATGGACAACCAATATTTGCAGTGGCAGCTGGAACTGTCATAATATCTACAAGGCTTAATGGAAGTTATGGAAATTATATTATAATTAAACACGATAATGGACTATATACATTATATGCACACGGACAAGACGGCTCAAGAACTGTTTCAACAGGAGATAGAGTATCACAAGGACAACAAATAATGAGAGTTGGTTCAACTGGAAATTCAACAGGACCACATTTACATTTTGAAGTAAGAACTAGTCCAGGAGGCTATAGTAATAGAGTAGATCCAAGGAGATATTTACCATAAATTTAGTGTAATTTAAATAATTATTTATACATATAATTAAATTATATAAATTATCTGGGCAGAAAAATCTGCCCAAGTTTTATACGTTTAAAAATGGAGGCTTTATAAATGGAAGAACAAAAAAGATTTAAAACTTATAAAATAATAATGCTAGTTGTATTAGTAGCATTTATAACATTTTTAGTAACATCAATAGTAATGTATCAATATTTCACAAATGATTCATTTGGTAAATCTATAGTAGAAAAATCAGAACAAACAAGTGATATAGCAGAAACATTAGAAGATTATAGAAAAATAATAGACAAATATTATTTAGGCGATATTAATGAAGAAAAACTTAAAGAAGGTGCAATAGCAGGATATATAAAAGGGCTAGATGATGAATATACAGAATACATATCAAAAGAAGATATGGCAGATTATATGGCAGATGCAACAGGAAATTTTGTTGGTGTTGGTGTATATATGGTACAAGATACAGAAGCAAATAAAATAATGGTATTATCACCAATAAAAGGAAGTCCAGCAGAAAAAGCGGGGTTACAACCAGGTGATTATATAATAGCAGTAGATGGAGTAACATATACAGGAGAGCAAATGACAGAAGCATCAAACAAAATTAAAGGAGAAACTGGCACAACTGTAAAATTACAAATACAAAGAAAAGATGAAACATTAGATATTGAATTAACAAGAGAAAATATAAAAGTAAACCCAGTAGAAGGAGAAGTTCTAGAAAATAATATTGGATATATAGAATTTTCATCATTTGATGACGGGACAGCAGAAGAATTTAAAACAAAATTTGAAGAATTACAAGGAAAAGGAATAAAATCATTAATAATAGATTTGCGTAATAATGGTGGTGGAATTGTTGATGAAGCATTAGAAATTGCAAATTATATATTAGATAAAGATTCAGTAATATTATATGAAGTAGATAAAAATAATAATGAAACAGTAGAAAAAACAACAGATGACCCAATAATTAATATGCCAATAGTAATTCTTACAAATGAAAATACAGCAAGCTCATCAGAAATACTTGCAGGAGCATTAAAAGACCATAAAAAAGCAACAATAGTGGGAGAAAAAACATATGGAAAAGGTGTAATTCAAAGATTATTAACATTACCAGATGGAAGTGGACTTAAAATAACATCAGAAAAATATTTAACACCAAATAGAACAGAAATAAATAAAGTAGGAATAGAACCAGATGAAAAAGTAGAATTACCAGAAACAGTAACAAATATACTAAATGTAGAGAAAAATGAAGATACACAATTACAAAAAGCAATAGAGATATTAAAATAATGAAATGAGGGAAAGTAAATGAATTTACCAAATAAACTGACAGTATTTAGAATTATATTAGTTCCAATAATGGTAATAATTCCTTTTTTGGGAATTAATGGGAACTTACTTGGAATACCAGTAGAGTGGATAATAATAGATATTATATTTATAATAGCATCTCTAACTGATAAATTAGATGGTTTTTTAGCAAGGAAAAATAACCAAGTAACAGCATTTGGTAAATTTCTAGACCCATTAGCAGATAAAATATTAGTATTAGCTGCAATGATGATGTTAGTAGAAGAACAAAAACTACCAGCTTGGATACCAATAATAGTGCTTGCTAGAGAATTTATGGTATCAGGATATAGATTAATCGCAGTAGAACAAGGTGGAGAAGTAATAGCAGCATCAAAATGGGGAAAATTAAAAACAGTAACACAAATGCTTGCAATAATATTAGCATTTTTAGACTTAAATGCATTTGGAGATTGTTTTACAGGAACATTACAAGGTGGAGATTTAATACTAAACTTAATAGTAACAATAATGATGATAATACAAGTAATAGCAACAATATTTTCTGGAATAGATTATATGAAAGGTGCTAAAAAATATATTAAAAGTAAGTAAAATTAGAATAAACAAAAGAAAAAATGAATATAATGTTAAATAAAAAATGAAATTTGCTTGACAAATTTCATTTTCTGCCGTAATATATTAATTGACTTTTTAAAATGTCAATTAAAAAAGTAAATAAAATAGATTTCATCTAAAGAGAGAGGAGTAATGAACAATGGAAGAGAAAAAAGAAGTTTTATTAACACAAGAAGGATATGATAAATTAGAAGCAGAATTAAATTATTTAAAAACAGAAAAAAGAGCGGAAGTAGCAGATAGAATAAAAGTAGCATTAGGTTTTGGAGATTTATCAGAAAATTCTGAATATGATGAAGCAAAAACAGCACAAGCTGAAAATGAAAATAGAATAGTAGAATTAGAAGATAAATTAAGACACGCAAAAATAATAGACCAAAAAGATATTAATACAGATACAGTACAAGTAGGTAATATTGTAAAAGTATTAGATATGGAATTTGATGAAAAAATAGAATATCAAATAGTAGGTTCAACAGAAGTAAATTTAGCAGAAAATAAAATTTCTAATGAATCACCTTTAGGAGCTGCATTACTTGGAGCTAAGAAAAATAATGTGGTAGAAGTAAATGCACCAGCAGGTATTATGAAATATAAAATATTATCTATAAAAAAATAATAAATAATAAATAATAAAAAACTGATTAATAAAATATTTTTATAAAAAAGGCAAAGTAGAATTACTTTGCCTAAAATCATATAAAAAATTAAATAAAATTTTGTTTTAAATATTTTTATTTAGGTTTAAATTGATAAAAAACTATCTAAAGCAAGTTTAATCATATTATTTAAACCAGTTTGTCTTTCTTCTGGTGTTGCAATCTCTTTAATATATTTTGAATCAACAACGCTCATTAGGCAAGCTGCATTTTTATTTAAAAGTTTAGCAACATAGAAAAGTGCAAAAGCTTCCATTTCAGCACCAACAGGGTTAAAATCAGAAGGAACTCTTTCTAAAAATTTATTTACATCAGTCATATAAACATCAAAACAATCTGTACAAACTGTATTTCCTTCTACAATTTTAATATTATTTTCTTTAGCAGTTTTCTCAATAATAGAATTTAATTCTGTACTTCCTTCAATAATATGACAATCATCATTATTTAAAGTTAAAGCAAAATTAGATTCACTAAAAACTTTATTAGCTAAAATTATATCAAATAATTTTAAATCAGGTTTATAACCACCGCAAGAACCAATTCTTATTATATTTTCAACTTCATAAAATTTATAAAGTTCATAAGAATAAATTCCCATACTTGGCATACCCATACCAGAAGCCATAACAGTAACTTCTTTACCTTTATAATTACCAGTATACGCGTACATACCTCTAACAGAATTTACAAGTTTATAATCATCTAAAAAGTTTTCAGCAATATACTTAGCACGAAGTGGGTCTCCTGGCATAATAACAGTTTTTGCAATATCACCTAAATTAGCTTCATTATGTGGTGTTGGCATAACAATTCCTCCTTTTTGAGAATTTTGGGGACACCCATTTTTTGTCTCACTTTTTATAAAATGAGACAAAAAAGCCCCGTCCCCATTTGTCTCATTTTTTATTTAGTATATCATAAAATAGAAAAATTAAAAGAGGTTTATAATAAATAAATTAAAAAACTCTTGTAAAATTATCTAAAACGTGGTAAACTAATAATAGATTGAAAAAAAACCGAATTTTTTGGTAGATTTTTAATCTATTTTTTTGTTTTTGGTTTTATTTTTAGAAAGGGGTAGAAAATGAACACAAAATACATATTTGTAACAGGAGGAGTTGTATCAGGTTTAGGAAAGGGAATAACAGCAGCATCATTAGGAAGATTATTAAAAAATAGAGGGTATAAAGTAACAATACAAAAATTTGACCCTTATATAAATGTAGATCCAGGAACAATGAA
>CALYBF010000014.1 GCA_944393755.1 uncultured Clostridia bacterium
ATATTATATTAATTAGAATATATAAATCTGCAAACAAAATTCATTAAAATCAAAATTTATATAATATTTATATAATATTTATATAATAAATGATTAATTTTACATTTCAATAATTAAAATCGCTTAAAAACGATTTTAAGCTTAATGAAGCAATAATTTAATTAAAATATCATATAAAATCTATAAAAAATTGCTAAATAACAAATGTTCGTTTTTAGTATTACATTATTTTAAAATCTTTAAATTTATTTTTATATTTTATATTTGAAAAATTTTTTATTTAGAAAATTTATTATTAATCAACAGAAGATTGCACAAAATTTATTTAATATATTCTCATAATTTTTATATACTAAAAAATGTGCTATTCCCCTACTCTACTGTTTTTTATAAAATAGAAAGAATTGGTTTTAAATAGCACCAATCTATAAATCGTAATAAAAATATAATAGTCAGATTTCCCAAAAACAATTTTTTTATTTTTGGGAAATGAACATATATTTTAATTTATTATAATTTTTTCAACTTTTTAAGTTCAATATTTAAACCTCTTATAAATTTTAACATTAAATATTCATTTTGCATATGTTGTTGGTCATACAATGTAATTTATATGATTCCATAAGCTAATTTACAAGAAAGAATTCTTCTTACAGCAGTATTTATTAAATCTTCTGAAATCTTTCCTTGTTTTACAGCATTTAAAACTTCATTTCTTTGTGTTACAAAGTCAGAAGAAATTATCATATCGTTTCCAGCAAGAACTGCTTGTACTGCCGCCTCTCCATTTTCAACATATGATTTTACCGCATCCATTGCTAAATCATCTGTCATTATAATACCTGAAAAACCTAAATCAGTTCTTAAAATATCATGTACATTTTTTGATAAAGATGCTGGTAAATTTTTATCCATTGAATTTACAACATTATGGCTAACTAAAATTGTTGGTCCATCAGCTTCAATTCCACTTTTAAAAGGTAAGAAATCACTTTTTTCAAAAGTTTCATATGAACGTGTATCAATTGCAATACCTGTATGGGTATCAACATTATCACCATATCCAGGAAAGTGTTTCATAGTAGATATCATATTGTCAGAATTCATTGTTTCAATTAGCTCTGATACATATATTGCAGTTTTTTCTGCACCTCTGCCGTATGAACGTTTATATATAAAAGAAGATGATTTAGTTGGTACATCAGCAACAGGTGTTAAATTCATATTTAGCCCTATACTTTGTAACAAATCTGTCTTTTCTTTAGAATCTTCTAGTATAGCAGGTAATTGCCCTCTATTCCATATTTCTTGTGGTGATTGGAATTTAGAACTTCTAAAAGCTTTATAGTTACTTACTCTAACAACAGTTCCACCTTCTTCGTCTACTCCAAAAAACATCTTTGTTTTACTTGCATTTTGACAATTTGTAATTTCTTTTAAAATAGAATCTTTAGTTTCATTTTCAAAATCTCTACCAAACATAATATATCCGTCCAGGATAATAATTTTTTATTTCATTAATAACTCCTGATTCTGGAAATCTAACTAAAAACATCTGTCCTACTTTTTCTTCTAAAGTCATATCATTTAAAAGTTCTTCTGCTTTTTCATAATATTTTCCAAATAATTCTGTATTTTCTTCTGAAACAGGTAATTCTGTTTCTTCGCTTATAGGTTCAGTAATTGTGTTTTCATTATTAGTTTGGTTAATTATATTTTGTTCATTATTAGTATTATATTGAGCTATATCTGTATCGCTATTAAAAAATACATCTCTTCCTATATACATAGCTCCAGCTATTACAGCTAAAATTAATAATATAGAAATTATAACTATTTTCTTATTTGACTTTCTATTTTTTTTACTCATAATTTCATCTCCTCTTATTTTTAAAGTTTTTATTTTAAATAATTTTTTCTTTTAAATCTATTTTACAAGCATTTGCTAATTTTTCTATCATTTCTCGTCCATGTAATAAATATCCTTCTTCTTTCCAATATATATTAGCTTTTTTCCCGTTATGATCTGTTGTTTCTTCTGCCATTATTCTTAACTTTATACTTCCTTTGTTTCTTGAATTTAGAAAAGATTCTCTCTTACTTGAAGGAATTCTATTTGATAATTTAGAATTCATTTGAGTTGTTACTAAACATAAATTACCAAAATAATTTAATTGTGTTTCATTTTCCCATTTATCAAAAGTTCCTTCAGAAGGGTTTTGTGGATACCAATGTTCTACTGAATTTCTAAACTCAAAAGTAAAATCTTTGTATTTTTCTTTATTCTCTTTCCATAATAAATAGTCTAAATAATTAAATACTATGTGATGAGTATTAGTGCCTTTAGAAAAATCAAAATCTTTAAAGAAATTTTCTCTGACTTCACCTTTGATAAAATCTTCAATTTTATTTTCAAAATTATTTATATTTTCTTCTTTTGTATTTATAAAATTATTTTCTGTTAACCAATAAAACAACTCTGTTACCCAACGTGCAGATTTTTGTGAAGTATATGTAACTCTTAGTAAAGCTTCAAGCATTAAGACATTTTCATTTTTATACTCTAAATTCCACTTTTCATCTTTTCTTTTAATAAAGTACTTGTCAAACAAAACCCTACATCTAAATAGTAATATCAAAAACTCTTTAGAAAATTTTTCTTTGTTTTTTTCTTGTTTTATATATTCTCTAAAAGTTTTTAAAAGTTTTAAATCATCTAATACTTCTTTCCTATTTTCTTTTTCTTTATTTTTTGAATCATGTAAGTTTTTATAAACAGCTAATATATGAAGAAGAAATGTTGGAAAATCTAAAATAGACGTATATAGTGGTTTATCATTAGAGTCTTTATTAAAATTTTCAGGTTTAAAATTAGTGCTTATTATTTCATTTATATTTAAAGCTTTATCTGATTGCATATTTTTGAAATTAATTTTCTCATAATCTTTCCAATTATAGTTGCTTTTCATTACTTTAGTTCCAATAGATTTTACAGAAAAATTATTTTCAACATAATTATCCATATTACTACAAGCATCCCATATGTTTACAAAAATGTTTCTATCTATTTCACTTGATAAACAAGACATTAAATCTGCTTTTAATACATCTTCTTCTTTAAGCTGTGTTCCCCTTGTATTCATTATCTCGAAATATTTATTTAAATCTGTATTTTCTGGTACTTCTATTTTAAAAATAATTACTTTAGCAAGTTTCTTTCTAAAATCTTCTAAATTTATATTTTTTAATTCTCTTTTTATTATTGTAATTGCATTAATTATATTATTCTCATTTTTATCATCCTCATTATATTTATTTTTTTTATAATTAGATAAAATTTCATTAATATTTCTTAATGTATCATTAGATTTATCTCTGCACTCAAACGTTAATGTTTCTTTAGTTTTTTCACCCATACAATTTAATAATAAATAAAGAGTTGTTAATCTTTGTTGTCCATCAATTATTTCATAAACACTGCCTTTAGTGTAAACAATTAAACTTCCAAGATAATAATTATTATCTTCTATATCATTTATATCTTCTATTAATTGGGATATTTCTTCATCTCCCCACTCAAAATCTCTTTGATATATTGGAATTTGATAATTTATATCTGTATCAAATATATTTCTATTATTTTGTATATCTAATATCTTTAAATTTTCTATTTTTTTATTATTTCCCATTTTATTACCCTACTTTATTAATTTTTTTAAATCATTGTGTAATTTTTCCCATTTTTTATTATTATCAGTATTTTTATTTTGATTTTCTGTTTTGATTTCAATATTTGCAATTTCTTCTTCTGTTCTTGCGTATTTTATTTTTTCAAAAATAGGTATTTGATTGGTGTGATTCCAACAGTATTCACCAATTGCATATTTATTAATACTATTTTTTTGTACAAATTTTAAATCTGTTCTAAGCATAAAACTCCATACAAAGAGTTTTCTAACAACTTCTTCGTTTAAATTATTAAATCTATCATAATAAAATAATATCGCACAATAAAATAAATCTTTTACATATTTTAATTGGTATGTATCTCCATATTTGCTAAGTATATATGTTATATAAGAATATTTTTGTCCATTTAGTTTTTCTTTAATCTCATTTAGTAAATTTATATAATAATTAACCATTTCAAAAAAAGAGTCTCCAGAAATAAAACTTTCTGTTATTTGGAAACATCCATCTGCTTTTTTTGCTCTTTTAGCATATGAATAGTTAGAATCTATGTCAATTCCTTTATAAATATCTATATCATCTTTAGTAAAATTCTCATTTTTTATCTTTATTCTTCTAGACCAATTATAGATTGGAAACAAATATATATTAAATAATTCTTCTATCTTATCTTCTTTCCCACTTTTATTCTTATTCCATGCCTTTATAATATTTTTCTTTCTTTTTCCATTTTCATTATCCATTTTACGAAGATGATAAGCTTTTAATAAATCTAAGGCTTCTAAATCTTTTCCTTTTGAATTTTGTGAATCAAATAATTGAAAAGCTTCTGAAATATCACATACTTTTATAATTACAACTTCTAATAAATTAGTAAAAGCATTTATAAAACTTTGCTTTAAATCTTGTCTAAAAACAAAATAATCTTCTATATATTTATAATTTTGACTAATATTAGAAATAGTAATTTTATTGTTAAATTTAATTTCTAATAAATTACATTTAAAGTCTTTATCTAAATATTTTTTTAATAAAAGTAGAGAAATAATTCTTTGTTGACCATCTACAATATCTAATTTATAATCATTATTTTCTTGATTTTTGTGTAAAATAATAGTTCCTATGCGATATCTAAAATCATTTCCGAATTGTTTTTGCTTTTCAATTGCAGTATTTATATCTGATAATAATTCTAAAATGTTTTCTCTTGACCACTCATAAGGTCTTTGGTATATTGGAATATTTAATTTTTCTATATTTAATAAATAATCTATATTTTTTATCATTGTTTCAGTATAATTCATAAATTCCCTCTTTTATTTATATTATAACATATTGTCTTATTTTCACCAGTTTTTATCGTTATATGATAGAAACTGGTGAAAATCAAGCATTTATAAATTAATCTTAATTAGTTTCATTTGAATTTTGAGGTTCTTTGTTATCTACATTTGTTTCTTCATCAACAGTAGTATTTGAATTAGAAGAAGTATTACTGCTTGTATTTGTATTTGTTTCATTTCTGTTGGTTGTATTCGTACTTTCTCCAGAAGTATTTGTTGTGTTATGTGGTCTTGATGTATTTATGCTATTTGTTATTTTATTTTCATTATTATTGTTATTATTATTTATTGTATCTCTACTGTCAGTTGGTTCAGTAAGTCTTGGTGGTTCTTTCTCATCTATTTCATTAGTAATTTCTTCTACTACACCATTTGTATTATCATTAGTAGTATTTTCAGTTGGTTCTTTTGTTATTTCTGTACCTTGGTGTTTTGTACAAGTATCTGGAACAGTAAACCATAAGAAATACTCAGTATAAGTATTAGGGCAACCTGTTGTCGCAATTTTTCCAGTTTCAGAACATACTGTTCTTGCTAAGACTCCACTTGGTTTTTCGAAACTTGCAGTTTGAAGTCCTGCATGTATTCTTGCCATTACATTTGCCCAAATAAGCCCTGCTGGGTTTCTTCCATTAAAATCAATTGATTCATTTTGGTCAAAACCATACCAAGTTACAGCAGTATAATATGGTGTAAAACCACAAAGCCATCTATCATAATTTTCATCAGTTGTGCCAGTTTTTGCAGCAACATCGACACCTGAAATTTTACAATAAGTAGCAGTTCCATTTTCTCCTATGACAGGCTGAATAAGTAAATTCTTTAAAATATAAGCTACTTCTTTAGAAAATACTTGTTTTGTTCTTTGTTTACTTTCCAATATTTTTGAACCGTTTTGTCTATCTATTTGAGAATAAAAAGTAGGTTCTATATATTTACCATCATTTGCAATTGTAGAATATGCTCCTGCCATTTGTAATGGACTAATTCCTTTATCTAGACCACCTAAAGCTAAAGGTAAACCATTGTCATTTTCAGTTAAAGTAGTAATTCCCATTTCTTCTAAATATTTAATAGAAGTTTTAGGTGTTAGTTCTTCCATAATTTCTACAAAAGGAATATTTTGTGAAGATTCAACAGCTCTTCTTACTGTTATTTCTCCTAATGGTTTATTATAATCAACTGGGTGATATCCATCTTCAAAATCTTTTTCTGTATCATCATAAACAGAAGATGCAGTAATTATCTTTTTATCAATTGCAGGAGCTAAGATTGCAAGTGGTTTAATTGAAGAACCAGTTTGTCTTACACTTTGTGTTGCTCTATTAAATGGTCTTGCTTGTGTCTTTTCACCTAAAGACCCAACACAAGCTAAAACTTCTCCTGTTTTGTGATTCATCACAACCATAGCCGCTTGTGAATTATCTCCACCAGTATTTGATTTTAAAACATATTTATTTTTTTCACACTCTTTTTCTACTTCACTTTGTATTTTACTATCTTCAGTACTATGTATGGTTAAACCTGCCATATTAATGTAGTTTGTTGCAAAATCTTCTGAAATATTATATTTTTCTTCAATATCATTTGTAATCTCAGTAATTAAAGCATCTGTATGATATGAATAAACACCATCACTTTTTGCTTCTACTTCACCTTTTTTAAACTTTAGACCATTATCAACATTTGTTACAGCTTGATTATAAGAATTTTCATCAATATAACCTAATTCTTTCATTTTATCTAAAACAGTAATTGTTCTATTTCTAATTTTTTCTGAATTGTCTTCTTCGGTAAAAGGATTATATGAATTAGGTGAGTGATTTATCCCTGCTAAAAATGCACACTCTTCTAAGCTTAGTTCAGATGCTGATTTATTAAAATAATATTTAGCACCACAATCAACACCATAAATTCCTGGTCCTACATATATTATGTTTAAATATCCTTCTAATATCTCTTCTTTAGAAAGTTTTGTCTCTAATAAAAATGCTTGCCACCACTCTTTTACTTTTCTAAAAATACTATCTGTGGTATCTCCTGTTAAATTTTTAACCAATTGCTGAGTTATTGTACTACCACCAAAAGAAGATGACCCTAAATGTATAATATAGTTAAAAATAGCAGAAGCAGTTCTTTTTATATCAACACCACTATGTTTATAAAATCTTTCATCTTCAATTGCAACATAAGCATTTCTTAAGTCTTTTGGCATTTCTTCATATGTAATATTAGATTTTTTTCTTTCATCACCTAATTTTGCAATAGTGTTTCCAGAAGAATCTATTACAATAGAACTTTCATTTGAAACCATATCAACGGCAAGAGTACACCACATATTTCCTTTAATACCCAAAGTGATTCCTGATATTAAAACAAATAAAATTAAAACTGTTAAAACAATTTTTCTTTTTCTTTTTTTCTTCTCTTTTTTTGTTAATTTTTTCTTCTTATTCTTTTTTATTTCTTTATTTATTTCTTTACTTTTATTTTTTTTCATATTTCTAACAGCTTTAGGTTCTTCATCTTCATCAAACCTTTTAGCTTTTTTTCTATTCATTAAATCACTTCCTTCTAGAGTATCTATAGTATATCATATTTAGAATCAAAATGGAATTTAAATACTAAATTTTTAACAAAAGCAGAAAGTATCCTATTTGTACTTTCTGCTTTTTTGTAGAAATTATTCTACTTAGAGACTTTTACTCCAGTTTTTGTATATTTCTTCTACATCATGAGATTTTCTACTTACCAAAACTGGAATATTTTTAATGTTAATAACAATGCCTTCTAGGCTCTCCTCTTCTTCAAAAATGCTTGATACTCTTAGAACTTCTTGTAATTCACACCCGTCCTCGAAACACCCTGCAAGGACTTCTATTATTTGTTTTGGAGTTATATTATAATTTCTATAACTTTTTACAACTAAAAGTCCTTCATTATGTGCTACATATTCAGTCATAACACTTATGCCATCTTTTTCGAAAACAATATCTCCTACTACCTTTCTTGTTCTTAAGATGTCAAACCTTCCGGCAATTTCTGTTACTGACATTTTTTCTCCTTACAACAAGCTTACTGCTATAAAAACATCATACTACAATTTTACATAATTTTCAAACATTATATAAGGAGAAGCTAAAAATCAACTTCTCCTTGCCGTAGGAATTATCCTATACTTTCGCTCATTAAATCAAATTTGGATTAGGCTTCTTTCTTCCTGAGAATCTTCTTCCTAAGCTGACCGGTTCATCACAAAAATGTCGAGTAGCACGTTCTTCGGCTTTTAGTTGGCTTACCCAAGAACGGTAAAGATCTTCGTGATTATGACTATAACGATTTACAAGAACTGGAATATAATTAATGCTAATTACGATTCCAGCAAACCAATCTCCTGGATATGGTTCGACAAGTTCTCCTTCTTCAAGAAGCTCTTCTAGTTCGCATCCGTTCTCAAAACAACCGCAGATGAGCCTAATTACATCATAAGGGGTTACTTTTTGAATTCCTCCTACACCCTTAAAAACAACAATTCCTTTGCACACAGCATAAAGTTTGACTGTAAAACTTTCTACTTTGCTATTTGAAAGTTCAAGAATCTCTCCAATTTTAATACTGCCATCAGAGACATTCCCAATCTTTCTAACCTTTGTTGCTTCCAATTTTTCTCCTTTAACGAGCCTTATATTTCATATGGCAAAAATCACCATATATTTATTATACTATATTTTTAAGATTTTATCAAATATTAAAAAATACCAACTATATTTCCTTTTTCGTCAATATCAATGTTTTCTGCTGCAGGTACTTTTGGAAGACCTGGCATTGTCATAATCTTACCTGCTAAAACCACAATAAAGCCTGCTCCTGCTTTTATTTCAACATCTCTTACAGTGATATTATATGGGTTATTACACTCTAAATTTTTAGGGTCATCTGAAAATGAATATTGTGTTTTTGCAATACAAACTGGTAAATTACTATAACCTAGTTTTTCTATCATCTCAATATTTTTATTTGCTTCTTCTTCATATTCTACATCTTTTGCTCCGTAAATCTTAGTTGCAACTTTAAATATTTTTTCTTTAATACTATCATTATCATCATATATGAACTTAAAATCTTCCTCTTGTTCTACTAAGCTAGTTATTTTTTTAGCAATATCAGTTGCACCTTCTCCACCTTTTGCCCAGCCTTCAACAACACTGATTTCTATATTTTTTTCTTTTAATTTATTTTCTAACCAATTAATTTCTTTTTCTGTATCTTGAGTATATCTATTTAGAGCAACTATTACATTTAATCCAAATTTATTTTTTAAATTATCAATATGGCGATATAAATTATCAATTCCTTTTTCTAGACCTTCTATACTTTCTTCTTGTATTTTATCTTTCTCTATTCCGCCGTGGTATTTAATTGATTTTATAGTTGCAACTAGAACTACAGCATCAGGTTTTAGTCCTGCTTTTCTACATTTTATATCCAAGAATTTTTCAGCACCTAAATCTGCTCCAAAGCCTGCTTCTGTAATTACATAATCTCCTAATTTCATTGCCATTTTAGTTGCAATAATACTATTACAACCATGTGCTATATTTGCAAAAGGTCCACCATGTATTATTGCTGGTGTATGTTCTAATGTTTGTACTAAATTTGATTTTATAGCATCTTTTAAAAGTACTGCCATTGCTCCATTTGCTTTTAAATCTCTTGCAAAAATTGGTTTATTTTCTTTATTAAAACCTACAATTATATTACCTAATCTTTCTTTTAAATCTTTTATATCTTTTGATAAACATACAATTGCCATTATTTCTGATGCAACAGTTATATCAAATTTATCTCTTCTTGGTACTATTTTCTTTTCTGCTGATAAACCTGTTTCTACTTCTCTTAGTTGTCTATCATTTAAGTCCATACATCTTTTCCATACAACTCTTTCAAAACCTAATTCATTTCCAAAATAGATATGATTATCTATCATAGAAGAAAGTAAATTATTTGCAGATGTCATTGCGTGAATATCACCTGTAAAATGTAAATTAATATCTTCCATAGGTGCTACTTGTACTCTTCCACCACCTGCTGCTCCACCTTTTATTCCAAACACAGGACCTAAAGATGGCTCTCTTAATGCTAAAATAGATTTTTTACCTATTTTTCTTAAACCGTCTGCTATAGCAATAGATACAGTGGTTTTGCCTTCGCCTAGAGGCGTTGGGCTTATTGCTGTAACTAACACTAACTTCCCATCTTTTTTATTTTGTCTTTTTTCTAAAATTGAATTAGAAAGTTTAGCTTTATATTTTCCATATAATTCTACATCTTCCTCATCAACTTCTAAGTTTTTAGCGATTGTGGTTATTTCGTCTAATTTAGTACTTCTTGCAATTTCAATATCAGTCATAATTATCCCCTCCTTATAAAAATAAAGGCTTAAAAATAGCCTTATTTTAAATTATTAACCCTGCTACAACACCAATTAAAGCTCCTACTAATACTTGAAAAGGAGTATGTCCTAATACTTCTACTAATTTTTCAGAAACTTGCATACTAGTTAAACCTGGTGTTTCTATTAATTTATTTAATAATGCTGCTTGTTTTCCTGCTGCTCTTCTAACTCCGGCAAGCGTCATACATAACAACAAAGGCAACAACCATTGCCACTGCAAAAATAGGTGTTCCTACACCTTCATATTTTCCAACTAAAGTTGCTAAGCTAGCAACAACTGCAGAGTGAGAACTTGGCATACCACCTGCACCTAATATTCTTTTAAAATTGAACTTTTTTGTTGTTACTAAATCATATATTAACTTAAATAATTGAATTCCAAACCATAATAGAAATGGAACATATATATATTTGTTTTGTATAAATGTAAGTAAATTATTTTCCATTATAAAACTCTCCTTTTATTTATTCTTCTGTTTCGAAGTTTTCTTCTTTTATTTCTCCGTCTTTATTTACTAATATTGTTATTTTCTTTTCTGCTTCTTCTAATATTTTGTTGCACTCTTTTGATATCTCTATTCCTTCTTCAAATTTAGCAACTGAATCATCTAAATTCAAATCTCCTTTTTCTAGTTCAGATACTATTTTTTCTAAACTTTCCATTTGTTCTTCAAAACTCTTACTCATTTTAATTTTCTCCAATCTATTTATTTTAATCTATAATTGCAGATTTTCTTCCATCTATAAATCTTAAATCTATTTTATCGCCTTTAATTAACTCATCTTTGCTCTTAATTATTTTACCTTCTTTTTCTGTTATAGAATAACCTCTGGATAATGTTTTTAGAGGACTTAAGGTATCCAGTTTTGCTACTAATTCTATATATTTGTTTTTTTCTTTCTCAGATTTAATCTTAATTTCAGCCTCTAATCTTTTTAATAAATTATCTAAGCTTAAATAATTATCATTTACTTTTCTTAGGGGTTCTCTAAACACTGCACTTGACATTACTTTTTCAAAACTTAATTTCATTAATTCTACTTTTTTTAATAAAGCCATCCTTAATCTATCTTGATAATTAATTATTTTTTTATTTAATTCATATATATCTGGAACTGCAAGTTCTGCTGCAGCAGAAGGTGTTGGTGCTCTTAAATCTGCCACAAAATCTGATATTGAAAAATCTGTTTCGTGTCCTACTGCAGATATTATAGGTATTTTTGAATCATATATACTACGTGCCACAATTTCTTCATTAAAAGGCCATAAATCTTCTAAAGAACCACCTCCACGTGCTAAAATTATTACATCTGCTAAATTGTTTTCGTTCATATATTTAATACCTTCTGCAATTTTTTCTGCAGCACCGCTCACCTTGTACTGGAACAGGTAATAATCTTATATATACATTTGGGTTTCTTCTTGTTGAAACATTTATAATATCTCTTATTACAGAACCTGTTTTAGAAGTTAGTACTCCTATTACTTTTGGCATAAGAGGTATTTTCTTTTTATGTTCTTCTAAAAATAGCCCTTCTTTATCTAATCTTTCTTTCAATTCTTTATATTTAGTATATAAATCACCTAAGCCGTCTTCTTCCATTATTTTTACATATATTTGGTAAACTCCATCTCTTTCAAAAACAGCTACACTTCCCAAAACTATAACTTTCATACCGTCTTTTGGCATGAAAGTTAATTTTTCAGCATAAGATTTAAAACATATACATTTAATTAAAGAATTTTCATCTTTTAATGTAAAATACATATGACCTGTATAATGATTTTTAAAATTAGATATTTCACCTTTAACAAGAACTTGGCTTAAATTCTCGTCATTTGCTATTTTATCTTTTATATATCTATTTAAGTCAGAAACAGTAACTGCCATATCACTATATCTCATATTAATTCTTCCTTTTCTATTCTTTTACCACACTTGCTAAAATACCATTTACAAATTTTTGTGAAGTATCTTCACCATATTTTTTTGCAAGCTCAACAGCTTCATTTATAACTACTTTAAATGGTAATTCCTTATATTTTATTTCATATATCGCAAGTTTTAATATGCTTAAATCTATTTTAGAAATACGTTCTAATTTCCAATCTGATTTTAAATTTTTAGAGATTTCTTCTTCTATTTCTTCTTTATTTTTTTCTATTCCAAAAACTGCATCATTAATGTATTCAACAACATTTTCGTCAGTCAAATTATTATCTTCTAAATATAATTCTAATTGTTCTTTTATATTTTCTTTTTTTTGTATTTCTAAACTATATATTAATTTAAAAGCTTCTTCTCTTATTCTAGAACGATTCATTTTGTTTCCTTTCTGTTTTTACATTTTGTCTATAAAACTTTTTAATTTTGTTTTAACATCTTCTTTATTTTGTTGTACATAATTTCCAATTATAGCACCTAATACTATTACAACTACAGCAATTATCAAATCTTGTAATCTTGTTATTAATATTAAAACTGCTATAATTATTCCTATAATTGCACCTTTATAATGATTCCAAAAATCTTTAAAACCATCCATTTTTTATCATCCTTTCCTTAGTTTATGCTTCTTCTTGTTTATCTGCAACTTTTTTAACTGTTATATTTACTTCTTTAACTTCTAAGTCTGTTGCTGTTTTTATTTTTTCTTTTATTTTTGTTTGTAAGTTTGCTGATAAATCTTTTATTACTACATCTGAACTTACTATTAAATTAATATAGACTTTTACATTGTTTTCTTTATCTAATTCAACTCTTGTTGTAACATTTTCTGTGCTTTGGAAATTTAATGCTACAGAATTTACTAGATTTTCTATTGTCTCTTTAGAAATCATAAGCTTTCCACTTTCGTTTTCTAATAAAACTCCTTGTCTTTCTTTTATTTGTTCTTTTGATGTTGAATCAAAGAATATACATTTAATTGATAATAGTATAAATACTATACTTAAACCAAGTACTATTTTACTTGATGTTTCTCCTACTATTATTCTATACATTATATCTCCTGTAAGATCCATATCTAACCATCCAAATATTAATAAACATAGTATTATTGATAATATTAGCATAATATTAGAATATATAATTAATGTGATTTTTTCTAAAATTTTCATTTCTTTTATTCTCCTTTTCTTACTTTATTTTATATTTATTTATTTTACTCTTCAGAAGTGTCTTCTTGTTCAGTATTTGCTGTATCTGTATTTACTCCTTGTACATGAACATTTACTTCTTCTACTTTTAACCCTGTCATACTTTCCACTGCTTTTTTTACTCTATTTTGAATTTCAAAAGCTACGTCTGGTATTCTTGAACCATATTCTACTATAATGTTTACATCTATTTTAACATTTTTTTCATTAATTTCTGTTTTTATTCCTTTAGCTAAATTTTTCTTTCCACTAAATACTTCTGATATTCCTCCTGCAAATCCTCCTGCCATACCAGCAACTCCTTGGACTTCTGATACTGCAACACCTGCTATTACTGATACAACATCATCTGATATTTTTATTCCATCATCTTCTGTTTTTATTTCTTCATCTAGTTCTACTATTTCCTCTTTTTTCTCATTTTCTTTATTTTCATCACTCATAATAAATTCCTCCTAACAAAAAAGATATACTTTATTTATTTCTAAATAAGTATATCAATTTTTTATTAATTTTACAACTATTTTAAAAAATTTTAAGAAAATTTTTATATTAATCACTAATTTTTACAACTACGGTATTTTCTATAATTTTAATGCTATCTTCATCTGGGAAATTTGCCATAGAATTATACTCTTCTGTTTCTAAAATATTTTTACAGTCATCTTTTCCTAATAATTTCAAATTAACTCCAACATATTCATAAAACATCTTATTCCAACTATCTTGGTTATCTTCCCACACTGTTGGTTCATCTGAAATAAATCCCCAAGTTCTATCAAATATTTTTTTAGTTTCTAACCCTGTATTTTCTCTTGATAAATAATTATTGTCTTTAAGATTTCCAACTATTAAAACTGGCATTTCTTCATTAAAATTGTCTAAATTTTCTATTCTATTTACAATTCTTAAAGCAGTATTTTCTGTTTGGTTTTGCATCACTTTTATTGCTAAATATGATGCATTATCTTGCCAAATATAATTCCAAGAAATTATAATAGTAGAAATTACTACAATATATTTTATAGCTTTTGTTATATTTGCTTTAGGTAGCATTTCCAAAATCTTAAAAAATATTGGAATAATAAATATCATAGAACAAGCCATTAATATATGTATATCAACATCTGGTATCATAATTTCAATTACACCAAAACAAATTGGTAAAATAACAATTAAAAATAATAATAAAATTGTATTTGATATTTTCTTATATATTTTATTTTTTATAACTATATAAATTAAAGAACATATTGATAATGTAAAAATAATTATATAAAAAATATGCGTATTCCAGATTGTATTTGGTATCATTTTATCTGTAAAGTAATAATTAAAAAAGCTTTGATAACTTTGTGGTAATAGATTAGGTATATTTAATAAACTCTCTATTCCAATTTGATTTGCTCCACTATAGTTACTTACTTCTAAGTTTTTAAAGAATAATGTCATATACGCAAAAACATAAAATAATATTATTCCAATTATGCCCATAATAATATATCTTAAAGCATTTTTTAAAACTTGTTTTATATCTTTTTTATTTAATATATCAATAATTAAACTAGCTACTGCAAGCACCATTGCAACTGATAGATATGTTTGATACATACCCATTGCAAAAGCTAAAAACATACCTGCTAAGAAAATTATACTCTTACTTTTTTCAAACTTTTTAACTAAAAATACAGACATTGTAGCAAATAACATACCTAATATATAAGCATCTGAACAATAGAAAAATGTTAGTGTTGCAGAAATATTTGGTGCTACTGCAAATACAATTGCTGTTATATATTTAAAATATTTGTTTTTTATATCTAATGTTTTTATAACTAAAACCACTGTTATTGCAAGTAATAATGTACTAATTAGTGTAACTAATACAGGTGATACTATATTTCCTTTAATTCCTTGTATAAAATCTAAACCAAATCTTAAAAGCATAGCTTCCCAAATGTCTGCTTGGTGATATGTACTATCTATTAAAGTATCTGGTCCTGTTATAATTAAAGCATATAATTGGAAATGTACTATTAATGAACTTATTATAGTTATTAAAATAACATTTTTGATTTCTTTATCATTATATAAATTGATTAACTTTTGTTTTACTTTTTCTATTTTAAAAACCTCTTTCCTTTTATTTATTCATTTATCCAATTAATAATTTCTTCATCTGTTTCATTACCTAGAATTCTTTTACCTTGTTTCCAGTTATAATTTGGATAAGTTTTCCTTAAATCATTTTCACAATAAAGCATACCAGAACCACCTGATGTGCAAAATGGAATTAAATTTTTTCCTGTAAAATCTTTACTTTCTATAAAAGTATTTACAATAGTTGGAGCAACTCCCCACCAAATAGGAAAACCTATTAAAATTGTATCATAATTACTAATATCTAAATTATCTTCTTTTATTTCTGGTCTAAAAGATTTATTTTGCATCTCAACAGATGATCTAGATTGTTTATTTCTCCAATCTAAATCTTCTTTAGTATATTTTTCTTTTGGCTCAATTTCGAACAAATCACCATTAACTATTTTTGAAATTCTCTCTGCTTCAGATTTAGTTACCCCGCTTGCTGAAAAATAAGTTATTAATATATTACTCATAATAACATCATCTCCTAAAACATTTTTTCTAGTTTGTAATTTTCTATTTATTTATATCACTTTTTAAAAGCACTATCAATAGCTTTACCTATTTTTTAAATCTCAAGCATTAAATCAGACTCTTCTATTACTTTTTGTAATTCTTCTTTTCCTAAACTTTTTATTTTATTTACATTTGTTTTAGTATAAAAAACTTTTATTTTTTCTTTACAATCTTCTATATCTTTACTTTTATTTATTATTATTTCTGTATTAAAGCTAGTATTATTACCATTATTTAATTCAGCCATACTATTCCAAGATTCATAATGGCTTTTTATTTTATTTTGTAGTAACATTTTTCCATTTATAAATATTATAGTTTCATCATCTATATTAATATATTCTGAATATAATGTAACTAAACTAATTCCATTAAAAGAACATATAATATCT
>CALYBF010000015.1 GCA_944393755.1 uncultured Clostridia bacterium
GATTTTTTTAGAATTCGTTAAACATTTTTAATAAAACTTAAAATGTTGTTATTTAGTAGTTTTCCTAGAATATCATTTAAAAATTCACAAATTATCACATAAAATCATAGTAATCTAACTAGATTTATGTTATAATATCTTTAGGTTATTTTGAGGAGGAACTTGATATGAAAGATAAATATAATATAACAAAAGAACAAAATATTTTTTTAGCTAAAAGGTGTATTGTTGATAGCATATGGAAAAGTTCTCATATCGAAGGAATAGACGTTACATATCCAGAAACTCAAAGAATATTTGACGGCGGAAATGTTGCTCGTCTTAGAATAGATGAAATTCAAACTATTAATAATTTAAAACATGCTTGGTTATTTGTTTTGAATTCTATTGATTCAGAAAATAATTTAAATTTACTAAAATCTATTAATAGTTTAGTTGGTAGTAACTTAATTGATAGACCAGGACAAATTAGAATTTATGAAGTTTCAATTGGCGGAACAACTTGGAAACCAGAATTACCTAGTGAAGATAAGACAAGTAAAAGTTTAGAGGAATTTAATAAAATTGAATGTATTACAGAAAGAGCCATTACTATCATGTGCTATTTAATGAGAACACAATTCTTTACAGACGGAAATAAAAGAACAGCTATGTTATTTGCAAATAAAATAATGATACAAAATGGAAAAGGTATAATAAGTATACCAGTTGATGAGGACATTGCATTTGGAGAAAAATTAACAAAGTATTATGAAACAAATGATATGGAAGATTTAAAACAATTTATATATGATAAATGTATTAGCGGAATTGTATTTCCCGATGAGTAATTAAAAACAGGATTTGAAAATATTACCCACTTCGTGGTTTGTATAATATGTGTCAAGTCCTGCTTCTTATATTTGTTTTTTTGTTAAATTATTTAGCTTTTTAAATTCTTCTTCATTTAATTTGTCTATCGATTTATTCTATTTTCAGGAATTCCCCTTAGAAATTCCAGAAAATATTTTTTTATTTATGAAAATTTTAAATTTAAAAATTAAAGCTCCTATAAAAATAGGAACTTTTTATTAATCACATTTATTATTCATATAAAATTTTTTCATAGCAAGTTTGTCTTGTACTCCACGAAGTGCTTCTCCAAATCTTTGGAAGTGTACTACTTCTCTTTCTCTTAAATATCTTAATGGGTCTAATACATCTGGATTATCTCTACATAAGTCAATTAATTTTTCATATACGGCTCGTGCTTTTTGTTCCGCAGCTAAATCTTCTTGAAGGTTTGCAATTGGATCTCCTTTTGTTGCAATATATGCTGCAGTAAATGGTACTCCTGCTGCAGATTGTGGATACACATCTACTCCGTGGTCTGTATAATATGCATCAAGTCCTGCTTCTTGTATTTGTTCTATTGTAGCATTTTTTGTTAATTGATGCACTATTGTTCCTACCATTTCAAGGTGTGCAAGTTCTTCTGTGCCAATGTCATTTAAAATTGCTTTTGCTTTTTGGTCAGGCATACCAAATCTTTGTGATAAATATCTTAGAGAAGCTGCAAGCTCACCATCAGGGCCACCATATTGAGAAATTATTACTTTAGCAAGTTTTGGGTCTGTACATTTAATATTAATTGGGTATTGTAACATTTTATTATAAGTCCACATATTATTTATCTCCTCCTTCCCAAGGCCAAGGCTCTTCAAGCCATCTCCACTTATTACAAGGGTAAGTTATAGTAAGCGGTCCATAAACCTTTTGATACATATCTCTTAAATTTTTTAATTCATTACAATATTTTTTATGCAAGCAAAGTGCTTTTTTATCTTCTGGATGTGTATCTAAATATAAAGCAAGCTCATTAACAGCAAATTCATAACATCTAATATTTTGTAATAATTCTTCTTTTTTCTCACAATCAATTTTTCTTTCTTCGGCTTCACAGTCATTATTACAACAACAATTTCTATTTTCGTTTACGAACATTTATTACACCCCTTTCCAATAGTATTTGTTTTCCTTATAAAATTAATTTCTTCCATAGATTGACAAGGAACATAAGGACTAACTAATTCTGGAAATATAGTTCCCATTTTTAAACCTACACAAGGTTTAAATGTCTTATCCATATATTGATAAGGAACATAACTTTGAGCTAACATTGGGTTATCAGGAAAAAGATTATATTCTTCATCAAAACCACAAGAGCAACCATCATCATAATTTTCATATGAATTAACATTATCACATTTATTTTCTAATATATCATCTTGTAATTCACAAGAATTATTTTGATAGCTATTATTCATACAATAACATTTTCTATTTCTAAACATTTTTCATCCTCCTTTTACTTACATTATATGAAGTAAAATTACAAATGACACAAAAAAAGATGTATTTAAACAAAGTACACCTTTTTACATTATTATTTTACTTTTTTCTATTCTAAATAATTATCAACTTTTTTTATAAAAATAAAACTTTCTATAATATTAACTATTCCATATACAAGAATTGCGATTCCTATTGTTTGCATAATTGCGCCTGAATTTACTAAAATATAAATTCCAACTCCAATTGTAGCAATTGAAAGTAATAAAGTTAAAAGCCATAATCTTGATTTGTAGTCTTTCCATACAATTGTTGTTTGTAAATTTAATATTCCACTATAAATTATCCATATTGCAATTAAAATTCTAAAAGCTGATAAAATTATATCTGCACAAAACATAATAATTATTCCAATTAAAATCATAACAACTGAAATTGCTATTAAATAATTGTCTTGCTTTCCATTTGAATAGTAATCAATTATTTTCAATACTCCCATTACAATAAAAATTGCACCTAATAATATTGATATAACTGATACTATTGCTTCTGGTCTTGAAATAAGCATTATTCCAAATATTATAAATATAAGAGAAATAATAATATCAGTCCAACCAGATTTTTTTAAAAACTTTTTCCACATATTTTTTTACCTATCTTTCTTAAATTTACATATATAATATCAAAATATTTTATCTAAAACAAGCCCTTTTTACTATTTTTCTATACCTTTTTTAATAATTTCTAATTCTTTTTCTAACATTTTTCTTCCTTCTTCTTTAGAAATTCTCTCTGAGAAAACTTCCACAGTTACAGACCTTACTATTGCAGTTAAGATTCTTATAAAATAATATAAATCTTCTTCTGAATTTATTTTTAGGCTATCTTTATTTATATATTTTGTTAAAGATTCTTCTTTTTTTAAAATGTCTTTATTCTCAAATATATTTATATTATTTCTTCTAAGTTCTTCTAAAATATTTCTTGCAAGTCCTATATCAAAATTTAAAATAGTATCTTTTGTTCTATAATCATAAATTCTAAGTGCTGTTTCAAATATATCTCCATTTTTTTCTATTAATGCTTCATAAATTTTTTGATGTTCTAATAATATAAATTTATGAATTAGATATGTTACAGCATCTTCTTTGTCAACAAAATATTGGTAAAAACTCCCTCTTGGTATTTTTGCTTCATTTACTATGTTTGTTATTGATGCTTGCTCAAATGACCCCTTTCCAAATTCATGTATCAAAGCTGTTTCTACTCTTTTTCTCTTATCTTCTTTTAAATTAAAAAATGTTTTTGTTGGCATTTCTATTTCTCCTTTTTATGACGCTTTGTCATTTTTTGTCATTTTATAATAAAACTTTGATTTTGTCAAGAAAAAAATAACACCTATTACAAGTGTTATTTATGCATTTTCATTTTCTTTTTTTGTAATTATTTCTTTTCCATCATAATATCCACAATTTTTACAAACTCTATGTGGCATTATTGGTTCGTGGCAACGTGGGCATTGTGCCATTGTTGGTTGATCCTTTTTCCACATTGATCTTCTTTTATGTGTTCTTGCTTTTGACCATCTTCTTTTTGGTTGTGCCATTTTCTCTCCCTCCTTGCTAAAGATATATTATATATCTATTTCATTTACAAAATTATTAATCACTATAAAATTATACAAGTATTTTTCTTGTTTGTCAAGACAAACTTTCCTTATTTACAATATTTTTCATAATTTTTTCTAAGATTTTCTTTATTTAATGTAGAATTAAGTCCATTTTTAACTATTTCTTCTAATATTTCTGTAACAAAATTAGCAGTTTTTTCATTAATACGAATCTTTTCTTTTTCTTCTAGCCAATAATCTAGTTCATATTCATAAGTAAAATCTTTCTTTTTATATGTCATACCAGCTGCTAACTTATCACAAATCATTTCTACTGTATATTTATATGGGATAATTGGTGTTTTATCTGGTGCATTATCATCTATCCAATATTCTGCGTGATGTTTATTTCTTCCTTTATGATGAAGCCAAGCTTTGGAATATCCTTTATCTTTTTTCGCACCTGTAATTGGTGAATTTATACCTGTATAATATTTTACACTTTCAAAAAATTCAGTTGGAGAATATTTAGATAAATCGTGTACAAAACCTCTCCAAGGTTCTCCTGATTTTAGACATAATTTAAAAACTAACCATCTATGATATGTAATTGTCTTAAAATGTAGAAATATATTTTTTATTAACATTTTTATTCTTCCTTTCACCTAATCTATATTACTATAAGTTTTTCCAAAAATCAAGAAATTTTTTTTGAGTTTTTACATAGAATAAAAATAATGGAGGTATTTATTATGTGTGGTTTTGTTGGTTTTGCAAATTTAAAATCTAGAATTACAAAAGATAGAACGATTTTAGAAAATATGAATAATACATTATCTAAAAGAGGACCTGATGAAGAAGGTTATTATATTGATAAAAATGTTGCTTTAGCACATAAAAGACTAATTGTAATTGACCCTGAAGGTGGTAAACAACCAATGATAGAAAAATATTCATTTGGTACATATGTTATTGTATACAATGGTCAAATTTATAATACAAAAGAATTAAAAGAAGTTTTATTAGAGGATAATTTTAAAATTAATACTCGCTCAGATACTGAAATACTTTTAAAATCTTATATTTATTATGGTAAAGATGTAATAAATCACTTAAATGGTATTTTTGCCTTTGCTATTTTTGATAGTTCTAAAAATGAAATATTTTTAGCACGAGACCATTTTGGTGTTAAACCTTTATTTTATACTTTTTTTAATGATACTTTAATTTTTGCTTCTGAAATAAAGGCTTTATTTGAATATCCTGGTGTAGAAAAAATCTTAGATAAGCAAGGAATTTCTGAACTTTTTGGTATTGGTCCTGCACACACTCCACGGCACTACTATTTTTAAGGATATTTATGAATTAAAACCTGCCCATTTTGCTGTTTTTAATTCTTCTGGTATTCATATAAAACGTTATTGGAAATTACAGTCTAAAGAACATACTGATAGTTTAGGTAAGACTTGTGAACATTTAAAATATTTATTAAATGACTCAATTACAAGACAACTTGTATCTGATATGCCACTTTGTACTTTTTTATCTGGCGGTCTAGATTCAAGTATTATTACAAAATTTACTGCTGATTATTACAAGTCTAATGATTTACCTACCTTAAATACTTATTCTATTGATTATGTTGATAATGATAAAAATTTTGTTAAAAGTGATTTTCAACCAAATTCAGATACTTTCTATATAGATTTTATAAGCAAAAGACTTCGGAACTAATCATCACAAAATTGTAATAGATACACCTGAGCTTGGTGAAAGTTTAGAAGATGCAATGATTGCTCGTGATATGCCTGGTATGGCAGATATAGATTCTTCACTTCTTCTTTTTTGTAAATATGTAAAGAAAGATATGACAGTAGCTTTAACTCGGTGAGTGTGCAGATGAGATTTTTGGTGGATATCCTTGGTTCTTCCGTGAAGACGCATTAAATAGTCAAACTTTTCCTTGGTCAATTTCTGTTGAAGAAAGACAACATTTATTAAATCCTTATATTAGTGAAAAAATTGATTTAAAAGGATATATAGATTATCGTTATAATGAGAGTTTATCTGAAGTAGAAATTTTAGATACTGACTCTTCCGAAACTGCTGAAAAAAGAAAAATTTCATATCTTACTTTGAATTGGTTTATGCAAACACTTCTTGATCGTTCTGATAGGATGGCTATGTATAATGGCTTTGAACTTAGAGTTCCATTTTGTGATTATAGACTTGCCGAATATGTATGGAATATACCTTGGGAGTGGAAAGCCTTAAAAGGTAGAGAAAAAGGACTCCTTCGTTATATTTGTAAAGATTTCTTACCTTCTGAAATTGTAGACAGAAAAAAATCTCCATATCCAAAAACTCATAACCCTACTTATTTAGCTAAGGTAAAATCTATTTTATATAAAATTATGGAAGATAAAAATGCTCCTATTAATAATTTATTAAATCGTAATTATATTTTAGAAATACTAGAAACAGATGGTAAAGCCTTTACAAGACCGTGGTTTGGTCAGCTTATGCTTGGGCCACAATTAATCGCTTATCTAATTCAAGTAAATCAGTGGCTTGAAAGGTATGAGCCTAAAATTGAGTTATAAGAGGGTAACCCCTCTTATTAATTATTGGGTTTTCTAAAACCCAAAAACAAAGGCTACATATGTAGCCCTTTATTTATCTTTCTAAATCACTATCTAAAGTCTTTTTTTTATTAACTGCTTCTTCAAATACTCCTAATATTTGCTTTGTTATACCTTCTTGTGAATAATGTTCTTTTGTATAATCAACTATAAATTGATTATCAAATTTATAATTTCCTGTTAAAACATTACATACCGCATCACTTAAAGCTTGGCTATCATCCATAGGCACTAATACTCCGGGCAGGTGTTACGTATGTCTTACTTTTGTCTGATATGTCTTCTCTATTTACATTCATTATTCCTGGAATTCCACCTGAATTTGTACCAATAACAGGATGTCCACAAGCCATACCTTCTATAACTACCAAACCAAAAGGCTCATTTCTTGAAGGTATAACTGATAAATCTGATAATGATTGTATTCTTCTTACTTCGTCTGTATTTTTTCTTCCAACAAAATGTGTATTTTTTAAACCTAATCTTTTTGCTTGTGCCTTTAAGTCTCCTTCTAATTGCCCTGAACCAACAATTAATGTTAATGGTTTTATTCCTTGTTCTTGTAATTCTCCTTCATACTTACTTGCTGCATCTAATAATACATCTATTCCTTTAAAATCTGCAAACTTTCCTACAAAAGTTACTAATTTATCATAATCTAAATCTATTTCTTTGTCTTCATCTGTATTTTGAGAAACTAAACTTCCTATTACATCTTCTTTTGTTGCTGTTTCATCAACATAAAACTTACTTGTATCATATCCATTTTCTATTAATTCTACTTTGCTTGCAGCCATTGGAAATAGACTTTTAAATTTTTCTTCTTGTGCTTCTGATATAACAATTATTTTAGAAGAATTCATTGCTGCTCTATTCGCATATTCTATATATAAATTGTATTTTTCTTCTTCCTCTTTTAAATGTTTTATTTTTTCCGGATCTGTTTCACTCTTTAAAGCACTTCTTACTTTTTTTAGTTCTTCTTTACTTCTTTCAAATCCCATTAAGTCTGTTCCGTGTATTGTTGTAACAACTGGTACACCTGTTTCTGTTGCAATTGCTGTTGATATCCAATTATGTTGTCCGTGAATTATATCTGGTTTTGATTCTTTTACTTCTTCATTTATCGCTTTTCTAAAAGCCATTTCGTATTCTCTTATTTGTTCTAAGCTTGCATCCCAAAAATTTGCAGTGCTTTCAGTATGTGTTGTAAACATCAAATAATTAAAATCACATTGTCCTGGTATTACTTCTGCATTTTCTTCTTCTGATTTAAAAGGTACTATGTGATATTTTACTCCAGGTATTTTATCAAAGTCTGTTTTATTATTTGCTGTAATAATTGTTACATTTTTTCCTTCTTTTAAATATGAATTTGCAAGTGCTGTTACTTGTACTCCACTACCAGCTCCATATGTAGGAAATGCTGTTACCATCAGTATGTTTTTTACATTAGTTTGTTCATTACTCATTTTTCATCATCCTTTTTTATAAAATTTATACTTATCATATATCATATTTTTTTACATATTACAAGTATATTTGTATTTTTTCGTCTTTCACCTTGTATTTTATTAAAATTATTGTTATATTTTTATTAGGTGATTTAATTGAAAATATTGTTTAAAAATACAACTAAATATACAAAAGCAATATATAAAGAATTTGTAGAATTTCATAATAAAAAATATAATTTCCAATATACATTATTTAATATATTTATTATTGCTCTTTTAATCTTTTTTGTTATTTGTCAAATTAGATATAAATATTATGTATTAGCAATAATAAGTTGTATTATTTTTACAGCATTTTGCTTATATAGATATTTCCACCCTATTTCTGTTGTTGTAAAAGAATTAAATGGAAAAACAATTAAAGAAGAAAAAAGTTTTACTTTTAAATTTTAT
This sequence comes from uncultured Clostridia bacterium, assembly GCA_944393755.1. Classification (GTDB taxonomy): domain Bacteria; phylum Bacillota; class Clostridia; order TANB77; family CAG-508; genus CAG-269. Next base: position 8,493 of record CALYBF010000015.1, read on the forward strand.
GATAAATACTTTAAAGTTGAATCTGGTATGGAATTAAATCTTGTAAAATATTATAAATTAAGAAGATGTTTTGAAACAAAAGATTTCTTTTATTTATATATAGATAAAACACATGCATTTTTGATAAATAAAGAAAACTTTTCTATAGGTAATTCAAATGATTTTTCTAAATTTATTAGAGAAAAATGTTTTTTAAAGTTTAAAAAGATAAAATAAGTTTAAAGAGAAGATTAAATTTCTTCTCTTATATTATTTTAATAATGTTATTTAATTCATTAAAATTACTATCGTTTTCTGTAAGCAGAATATCAAATTCTTTTTTATAAGCTTCTATATTTTCTAAATCTTTATCTAAAAAACCGACTTTAATTGTATTTTCTTTATTATCTGTCATATCAATATCTTCTATAGTATCACCTAAAAGCAGTCTATATTTTCTATTTAAAAATTCTTCTTTCCATTTACCTTTTAATTTTCCTTTTATTGTTTTATTTACAGTATGTATTAAAGAATTTTCTAGACTTTTTGCGTTACCTTTTTCATCAAATATAAATGTATTACTAATAAGTAACATATTATTAAAAAAACAATTATTTTGTTCTAAAAATTCTTTTATAACACTTCCAACTCCCGCAGATACTATTACTATTGGTATATTGTATTTATTAGCAAACTCTAAAAATTCCTTTGCTCCTTTCCTAAACTCTAATTTACTTGATTTTACAGCTTCTTGTAATTTATATTTATTAAAATTGAATTTGTAGTAAATATTCATGCAAGCATTGTACCACTCTTCCATTTTTTCTGTTTTTTTCTTATATGATATATTATAATCTATTTCTATTGGTCTATATTTATTATACAAATTACTTATTTCTTCAACACATCCTTTATCTGCTGCTTTTCCTGCAACATCCCAAGAATCTAAACTATCATATGTTGTGATAGTTTTATCAAAATCAATTAATACACAAAAATTTTCTCTTGTTAATTTTATTTGTTCTAATTTTTCTTTATTTATATACTCCATTTTTATCACCTTCTAAATTTTACAATAAGAATAGAAAAATTACAAGAAGAAAATAAAAGAAGATAGAGTCCCCTACTTTAGGAAACTCTACCTTTTTAAAACCAATTATGGTTTTTATTTTAGAACTTTTCTCTTTAAGAAGGAATTTTATAGAAAGAACGGCACTCTATAACGTCCAACTAGCTTTTCTAGAGTACTAAGCTCTTCTTTGAAATCACCTTCTAGAGTCTCTCCTTTTTGTATGTCGAATCTCTTACCTCTTTTATTTTTTCCGAAAATCTTCTTCATTATCTCTCTTTGTCCAATTCCCAAAATCGGGAATCTCATTGCAAACCTATTTTTTGTTAGGTCTGCTGTAACTTTAAAACTAAACTCTGGTTCTTTCTTCAATCTAATTGCATAGGTTAAATCTGTGCCATTGTGAACAATATCTGTAACTTCCCATACTGCCATAAAAATTCCTTCTTAAATTAGTTCTAATACAATAGGCAAAACATATACCTATACTATAATGATACCACTAATTTGGAAAATAGTCAAAATTATGTTAATTTTTTTGTTGTTCTTAGTTTTTTCTTATGATATAATTATTAAAATTTTAAAGATGGAGATTAGTTTATGAGAAATTTTTTTATTATATTAATTATGAAAATACTACATTTAATACTAAAAATTTGTGGTAAAAATGGTGGTAATTTTTTAGGAAAAATCGCATATAAATGGAACCCTAATATTTTTAAATATTTTAAGGTGAACTCTCCTGTGATAGCTGTTACTGCTACAAATGGGAAAACTATGACAAACAATGCAATTGGATATGTATTAAAAACTGCTGGCAAAAAAGTACTTAGTAACCAAGAAGGAAATAATATGGAAACAGGAATATTATCTACAATACTAAAACATTGTACTTTAACCGGTAAAATAAAAGCAGACTTTTTAGTTTTTGAAGTAGATGAAGGCTATATACCTGTGATATTTAAAGATTTCCCATTAAACACTTTAGTTGTATTAGACTTCTTCAGAGATCAATTAGATAGAAATGGTGAAGTTGAAACTTTAATTTTAAAAATTAATGAATTTTTAAAAACATATAAAAATAATTTAATATTAAATGCAGATGACCCAAATGTTGCAAGACTTGGAAAAGCAAACCCTGATAATAAAAATGTATATTATTTTAGTGTAGAAAAATATAAATATGCATCTATAGAACAAAAAGAAGCAGGAGAAGGAAAATTCTGTCCATTTTGTAAAACAAAACTAGAATATGATTATTACCAATATTCTCACATTGGTAAATTCAAATGTCCTAATTGTGGTTATGGTAATAATGAAATTTATAAACTAGCAACTGACGTTAATTTAAATAATAGAACTTTTAAAATAGATGATATAACTTACAAAATTAGGTTTAATAGTATTTATAATATATATAATTTAACAGCTGTAATTGCTTGTTGTAATTTATATAATATAGACACAAAAATAATTAAAGAAGCTTTATCAAAATTTGTACTAAATAATGGTAGATTAGAAGAAGTAAAAATAAATGATGTTCCTACTATAATCAATTTAGCTAAAAACCCTACTGGCTCAAATGTAAGCCTTAGAATATTAAATGAAGATGATGAAGAAAAAGAATTATTATTTGTTTTAAACGATAATTTAGCAGACGGGCTTGATGTTTCTTGGATATGGGATATTAATTTTGATAATTTAAATAATGTAACAAGGATCATAACTTCTGGAACACGTGCATATGATATCGCAATTAGAATAAAAACATCTGGTTTTGATTCTAATAAAATAGAACCTTATTTAAATTTATCTGAAGCGGTAGAAAATTTATATAAAACAAATACTAAAAAATACATAATTGCAAACTATACAGCACTACAACCTACAAGAAAGGAATTAAAATTATGAAAGAGTTAAAAATATTATATTTATATCCTGATATATTAGAATTATATGGAGATTATGGAAATATCCAAGTATTAAAATATCGTTTAGAAAAACGTGGTTTTAAAGCAATAATAACACCTTATACCATTGGCGATAAAACACCTAATTTTAAAGATTTTGATATAGTTTTTGCAGGTGGCGGTGCCGACCAAGAACAAAGTATATTAGCTAAAGATTTAATAAAGTATAAAGATAATATAAAAGAAGCAATAGAAAATAAAGTGTTTTTCCTTCTTATATGTGGTGCATACCAACTATTTGGTAGATATTATAAAGATGTAGACGGAAATATAATAGACGGTTTAGATATTTTCCCTTATTATACGGAAGCTATCAATGATAGAAAAAAAAGATGTATTGGAAATATTATTATTGATGTAACTTTAAATGGAAATAAGACTAAAGTAATTGGTTTTGAAAATCACGGTGGACAAACTTTTGATATTGATACTCCTTTTGGAGAAGTCTTATTCGGTAATGGTAATAAATTTGGTGATAAAAATGAAGGTTTCTTTTTAGAAAATGTGATTGCAACATATTTACATCGGACCTCTTCTTTCTAAAAACCCAGAACTTTCCGATTATATCATTAAATATGCACTAGATAAAAAATATAATGAAAATATAGAATTAGAACCTTTAGATGATACTTTTGAAAACTTATGTAGGAAACAATTATTTGAAAGATTCTTAAAAGAACTCCCTTAAAGAAAAATTTACTTCTTTAAGGGAGTTTAATCTACTTCTTTTTTTTAATAGCACAATATGCTTTGTAAACTAGTCCGATAACACCACCTATGCATATTGCAGGAATTAGAAATATTCCCACCATAAGCAAAGGTATTCCTATTGTGCTTAGCACATAAGGTGCTATAACTATTGCCAGTACTGATATGATAGCTATTGGTACAACTACCATCATCAAAAGAAGCAGATTTTCCTTTTTACTTTCAAAGACCTTAGAAATTCTTCCCATAACACTGTCCTTTCGTAATAGTAAAAGGTCTATAAAAACAAAGAAACTATATTTATTTTAACATAAAATATCTGATTTTTCAAGAAAAACAAAGAGAAGCAGAACTTACCTACTTCCCTTTTTTGAATAATGCTACTTGCTGTGCTTTTTAAGTTCTCCCAAGCAATATATAAGGTTCTTAACTTCTGCTTCCATATCTTTGATTGTCTTCAAAGGAACATCAGCTTTCCTACCATTTGTTATTGCTTTTTCAATCTCCTGTCTAATAGCTTCTGCCTGCCGAACAATTGCCTCTCCTGCGACTTCAATTCCCTTAACATCACAAAACATAACATTGTTCACTGCATCAAACATTATTTCTCCTAACATAGTATAAAAATACTTATGTTAATATAATAACATATATTTATTCATAATTCAACTATAAGGGACGTTTCCTTTGCGACTTTTTAGTCGCAAAAGGGACAGATCTCTAAAAAGATGTGTCCCGAATTGGTCAAAATGTCCAAAATGAAACGTCCCCATTACAAATGTAATACTCTTTGTTTTATTTCTTTAGTTTTACCAACATTCCAGAAGTTTTCTCCTAAATAACCACAAGTTCTTCTTACAACTGTCATCTTTTTATGGTCTTTATTTCCACAATTAGGACACTCCCACTCATTATCTTTATTAATAATAATTTCTCCATCAAAACCGCATATATGACAATAATCTGATTTTGTATTAAATTCTGCATATTGGATATTATCATAAATAAATTTAACAACTGTTTCTAAAGCATCTATATTTTTATTCATATTTGGTATTTCAACATATGAAATACAACCACCTGTTGATATTTTTTGGAATTCACTTTCAAATTCTAATTTCTTAAAAGCATCTATTTTTTCCCTTACATCTACGTGATATGAATTTGTATAATATCCTTTATCTGTAACATCTTTAATTGTTCCAAATCTTTCTTTATCTACCCTAGCAAATCTATAACACAAGCTTTCTGCTGGTGTACCATATAATGCAAAACCTATATTTGTTTCTTCTTTCCATTTATCTACTGTAGCTTTTAATTTATTCATAACTTTTAATGCAAACTCATGTCCTTTTTCTGTTGTTTGAGATTCCCCTGTCATTAATTTTGTTGTTTCATATATTCCAATATATCCTAAAGAAATTGATGAATATCCACCATATAGTAATTTATCTATTTTTTCACCTTTTTTTAGTCTTGCAATTGCTCCATATTGCCAATGAATTGGGCTTATGTCAGATGTTGTTCCAAGAAGTGCATAATGTCTACACATTAGAGCTTCTTTACATAGTTCTAATCTTTCTTCTAGTAATTTCCAAAACTTTTCTTCATCCCCATCTGCTATGATTGCAATTTGAGGTAGATTAATACTTACAACTCCTTGATTAAATCTTCCTTCAAATTTATAGTTACCATTTTCATCTTTCCAAGGAGATAAAAAGCTTCTGCAACCCATTGGACTAAATACATTTCCTTCATAATTTTCACGCATCTTTTTTGCTGAAATATAATCTGGATACATTCTTTTTGCAGAACATTTAACAGCAAGTCTTGTTAAATAATCATATTTTCCACCTTTTAAAGAATTAAACTCATCTAAAACATATACAAGTTTTGGAAATGCTGGTGTTATATATACTCCGGCTTCATTTTTTATTCCTTCATATCTTTGTCTTAATACTTCTTCTATTATCATTGCGTTTTCTTTTATATATGGATCACCTTCTTCTAGATGTAAAAATAATGTTACAAAAGGTGATTGTCCATTTGTTGTCATTAGAGTATTTATTTGATATTGTATTGTTTGTACTCCTGCTTTTAATTCAGATTTTAGTCTTTCTTGCACTAAATCTTCTATTATACTATTTTTTATTTTACCCTTATATTTTCTCTCAATTTCTGCTTTAAATTTGTTATAGCTTTTTCTTAAATATTTTCCTAAATGTTTTAAATCAACTGATTGTCCACCATATTGGTTGCTTGCTACTGCTGCTATTATTTGTGTTACTACAGTACATGCAACTTGGAAACTTTTTGGACTTTCTATCATTTTTCCGTTCATTACTGTACCATTATCTAACATATCTCCGATATTTATTAAGCAACAATTAAATATCGGTTGTATAAAATAATCTGCATCGTGGAAATGTAAAATTCCTTCTTCGTGTGCTTTTGATATTTTTTCTGGTAATAACATCCTTTTTGTTAAGTCTCTTGATACTTCTCCTGCTATGTAATCTCTTTGTGTTGATGCTAGCATTGTATTTTTATTTGAGTTTTCTTCTGCTAATTCTTTATTTTCATTTCTAATTAGTCCTAAAATTGACTCATCTGTTGTATTTTGTTTTCTTACTAATGCTCTAGTGTAACGATATACTATATATTTTTTTGATAATTCATATTTTTGGAATTCCATTAGCTTTTGTTCTATTATGTCTTGAATATCTTCTACTAATATTCTTTTTTTGTCCAATTCTTCAATATAATGAATTATCTCATACATTTCTTCCTTTGTTGCTCTTTCTTTTGTTTTTACTTCTTTGTTTGCTTTTGAAATTGCTGTTTTTATCTTTTCTCTATCAAAGTCTACAGCTCTTCCGTCTCTCTTGATTACCTTCATTTTACATTTCCCCCTTAAGTGTTTTTATGTTTTACGGTCTTATTATATATTTTAATTTTTTTGTTTTTCTGTTGCAAAAACAACAAACATTTTTTACCAATTTTCTACATTGCTTTTTTCTAAGATTTACGCCTATTATTACATTTATATTACAAATATATTACGGGGACGTTTCTTTTTGGACATTTTGTCCAATTTGGGACACATCTTTGTTTTATGGGGATTTATAGTAATTTTTTAGATTTAAGCTAACGCTTATCAGCAGTTTTGCTCCCCTTAATTTCCCCACGCAAAACTGCCTAATCTAAAAAATTACTTATATTCTTTTTATTTTTTGTTGCAAAAGCAACAAATATGTATTATAATACTTTTGGTTTTAAAAAATTTGTAAAGGATGTTTAAAATGACTACTAGTTTTAATATTAACGAATTTATTTATGATTTTAAAAATTGTTGCAATAAAGTACAGAAAAAGAGTTTTAATAGAGGTCAAACTATTACATCATATATTAGAAATAGAAATCAGTTTTGTATTTTAGTTTCTGGTAATGCTGATCTTGTTAGATATGATTTAAATGGTAATAGAACAATTATAGAACATTTTTCTGAAAGCGATATTTTTGGCGAAGTGTTTTATTCTATTACTACTAATAATGAGTTATTAGTAGAGGCTAAATCTAAGTGTGAAGTTTTGATATATAATTATCAAGATATTCATCATAAATGTAATAAAGGATGCAAGTTCCACGAGATACTTTCTGAATATTTACCAGAATTAATTTTAAATAAGATTACAGACCTGAATATGAGAATTGAACTTTTAACTAAAAGGACTACTAGAGATAAATTACTTGGTTATTTTAATCTACTTTCCACTAAAGCTTTAAACAAAACTTTTGAAATACCTTTTTCTTTAACAGATTTAGCAGATTATTTAAGTGTTGATAGAAGTGCTATGATGAGAGAATTAAAACTTCTTAAAGATGAAAATTTTATTAAAAAGGATAGTAAAAAAATTACTCTTTTATATAAATAAAGAATAGATATTTTCCAATCTATTCTTTTTATTTTTATTCTTCACGTTTTATTTTTTCTATTTCTTCTTTTGTTAAACCAGTAAATTTTTCAATAGATTTTATTTCTACTCCTTCTTTTAACATTTTTCTTACAACTTCTTCTTTTCCTTCAAAAATGCCTTCTGACATAGCCTCTTTTCTTATATTTTCTTTACCAACATTTTCTAGAAATTTTTCTACTTTTATTGCATCATACATTTCTCTTTCTTTAGGACTTAGGCTTAGCAT
>CALYBF010000016.1 GCA_944393755.1 uncultured Clostridia bacterium
GTTCAAGGTAAATTTATTCGTCAATCTGGTGGTAAAGGACAATATGGTGATGTTTGGTTTGAAATGGAACCATTAGAACCAGGTAAAGGAATAGAATTCGAAAGCAAAATTGTTGGTGGAGCTGTTCCAAAAGAATATATTAAACCAATTGAACAAGGAATGAGAGAAGCTGCTGAAACAGGTATTTTAGCAGGATATCCAGTAACAGACTTTAAAGTAAGCTTAGTTGATGGTTCATACCACGAAGTTGACTCTTCAGAAATGGCCTTCAAAATAGCAGCAGCTATGGCGTTTAAAGAAGGTATGAAACAAGCAAACTCAGTTATCTTAGAGCCTATTATGAAAGTTGAAATAACAGTTCCAGAAGAATACATGGGAGATGTTATAGGAGACGTAAACTCTAGACGTGGTAGACTAGAAGGTATGGATGGTAATGATGGTATGCAAGAAATACATGCATTTATCCCATTATCAGAAATGTTTGGTTATGCAACAGAATTACGTTCTAGAACACAAGGAAGAGGAACATATTCAATGGAACCATCTCATTATGAAGAAGTTCCAAAATCAGTTTCTGAAGCAATTGTGTCTTCAAGAGCTAAAAAAGAATAAAAAGGCTTGCATTTTTAACAAAAATGTTATAAAATGCTTATGCAAAATATAATTTTGTTATTAAATTTTTAAAAATAAAATAAATTTTAAGGAGGAATTTAAAATGGCAAAGGAAAAATTTGAAAGAACAAAGCCACACGTTAATATCGGTACAATTGGTCACGTTGACCACGGTAAAACAACAACAACAGCAGCTATTACTAAATATTTATCATTATTAGGTAAAGCTAAATTTGAAGCATACGATCAAATCGATGGTGCTCCAGAAGAAAAAGCAAGAGGAATCACAATTAACACAGCTCACGTAGAATATGAAACAGAAAAAAGACACTATGCACATGTTGACTGCCCAGGACATGCTGACTATGTTAAAAACATGATTACTGGTGCTGCTCAAATGGATGGTGCAATATTAGTTGTTTCAGCAGCTGATGGACCAATGCCTCAAACAAGAGAGCATATCTTACTTGCAAGACAAGTTGGTGTTAAATATATCGTTGTTTATTTAAACAAATGTGATATGGTTGACGATCCAGAATTATTAGAATTAGTTGAAATGGAAGTAAGAGACTTACTTTCTGAATATGGATTCCCTGGAGATGAAATTCCAATTATAAAAGGATCTTCATTACAAGCTCTAGAATCTACATCAACAGATCCTAATGATCCAGTATATGCACCTATTAAAGAATTATTAGATGCAGTTGATGATTATATTCCAACACCAGAAAGACCAGTTGATCAACCATTCTTAATGCCAGTTGAAGACGTATTCACAATTACAGGACGTGGAACAGTTGCAACAGGTAGAGTAGAAAGAGGAGAAGTTAAACTTCAAGACGAAGTTGAAATCATCGGTCTTACAACAGAAAGAAAGAAAACTGTTGTTACAGGTGTAGAAATGTTTAGAAAATTATTAGACCAAGCAGAAGCTGGGGATAATATCGGTGTTCTTTTAAGAGGTATCGATAGAAAAGAAATCGAAAGAGGTCAAGTTCTTTGTAAACCAGGAACAATACATCCACATACAAAATTCACTTCAGAAGTTTATGTATTAACTAAAGAAGAAGGTGGAAGACATACACCATTCTTCAATGGATATAGACCACAATTCTATTTCAGAACAACAGACGTTACAGGTGTTATTGAATTACCTGCAGGAACAGAAATGGTTATGCCAGGTGATAACGTATCAATGACAATCGAATTAATCACACCTATAGCTATTGAAAAAGGACTAAGATTCGCTATCCGTGAAGGTGGTAGAACAGTAGGTTCAGGAGTTGTAGCTGATATATTAGCATAAGATTAAATGAGACAAATAGGGACACCCTTAATTTGTCTCATTTTTTACTTGAAAATTAGCAGAAAAAGTGCTAAAATATACACGTACGGTAAATTCCAAAGTTTGGAGGAAAAATGTCTAAGAGTCTACACGAAATTGCAGAAGACTATCTTGGAGAGGTTGCAAGCGCAGTTGAGAAAGTTTCTAAGTTGGCAAACGCGAGAGAAGAACCTAGTAACAATGAACTTTATTCGGCTATCGAAGAAGCCGGAAAGGCTATAGAGGAAGCAGGAAGTAGAGCAAAAGGTGCTATTGCAGATAGTTACATAATGGCAAGAAAAGAGATTTTCTCATAACTTGCTAAGACATTTTACCAACTCTTAAGCTAATGCTAGAGAGAAAAAATACTAGGTGTAGTAAAATCTATGCCTAGTATTTTTTGTACATTTTTTGTAATAAAATTTACATAAATTGATTTTTTGCTAGAAATTTGGTATAATATAAGTATGTGCTAAGATACAAAGTTTAGAAGGAACAAGTTATGTAGGAGTAAAATATTCCTAAAATCTCTCTAGAAAAAGGAGTAAAGATGGATGCAAGAAAAGAGTTCGTTGCCAAGAGCGAGGCTTTTATGAAGATGGTTAAAAATCCTGAAGGTGTTTCAGATGAGGAGTTTGCAGAAGCAGCAGCTCAACTTCGCGAGGCTTCTAACTGTCTAGTAGATTTAAGTCTAATAGAATTTGAAGAGAGGCTTTCTGCTTTTAGAGGGAAGTAAAGTTCCAAAAGCTTAAAGCAAGTGAGTTAAGCTTTGAAAGTAGGTGTTAGCAAATTTTGTAGCACCTACTTTTTCTTGTGAAATTTACTAAAATTACTTGCTTTTTTTAAAAAACAATAATAAAATATGTATGTTATTAATAAAATAGAAAAAGACAGTTGGAGGAATATATATGAAGATATTATTAGATGCAATGGGTGGAGATAATGCACCAGACTCCAATATAAAAGGTGCAGTTCAAGCAATAAATAAAGTAAAGGCAGAAGTTGTATTAATAGGAAAAGAAGATGTAATAAGAAGCAAAGTAAAAGAATTTTACGGTAAAGAATTAGAAGAAATATCAGATAGATTAAAAGTAAAAAATGCAAGTGAAACAATTGAAATGGAAGACCAGCCAACAGTAGCAATACGCCATAAAAAAGATTCTTCAATGGTAGTAGGTTTTAAAATGCTTAAAGAAGGAGAAGGAGATGTATTTATATCTGCTGGTAATTCTGGAGCATTATTAACAGGTGCAACATTAATAGTAGGAAGAATAAAAGGAATAGATAGACCAGCTTTAGCAGGAATACTTCCAGCATATAAAAGTCAGTTATTATTAATAGATGCAGGTTCAAATACAAATTGTAAGCCGATAAATTTACTTCAATTTGCACAAATGTCTAGTATATATTTGAAAAACACATATGGAATAGAAGCTCCTGCAATTGGTTTATTAAATATAGGAACAGAAGAAACAAAAGGAAATGATTTAGTAAAAGAAAGTTATAATTTATTAAAAGAAAATTCTGAAAAACTAGGAATAAACTTTGTTGGAAATGTAGAAGGTAGAGATGCTTTTTCAGGTAAAATAGATGCGATAGTAACAGATGGTTTTACAGGAAATGTATTTTTAAAAACAACAGAAGGTCTTGGTAAATTTGTAAAAAGAACATTAACAGAAAGTTTAACACATAATTTGTTATCTAAAATATTAGCAATACCAGCACTTCCTTCTATAAAAAAATTCTCAAAAACAATGGACTATAAATCATATGGTGGAGCATTGTTTTTAGGAGTTAAAAAACCAGTTGTAAAAGCACATGGAAGTAGTGATGAATTATTATTCCAATATACAATAATACAAGCAGAAAAATTTGTGGAAAATAAAGCAGTTGATAAAATGATTGAAGAATTTGAAAAGCAAAGAAATGAAGAAAAATAAAATATTTTCCGACCTGGTGGTATAAATTTATAAAAAAATATGATTTTTACTTGACAAAACTAAAAACATATAATATAAATGAATTATCGAAAAGAAAAAAACAAATGGATAAATCATTTGCAAACTTGAGAGGAGGTGAACTCTAGAATTATGAGTTCAGAAGAAGTATTAGAAAAAGTAAAAGGAATAATTGTTGAACAATTAGGTGTTTCAGATTCAGCAGTTACAATGGAAGCATCTTTTATAGATGATTTAGGTGCTGATTCATTAGATATAGTTGAATTAGTAATGGCATTAGAAGAAGAATTTGATATAGAAATACCAGATTCTGATGCAGAAAAAGTTGTAACAGTAGGAGATGTAGTTGATTACATAAAAGAAAACGTTAAATAGATAAAAACCTATGTAAAATCATAGGTTTTTTCTTGTACAAAATTATTTAAAATATTAGAATAATTCTTAAGAAAATCATTTAAATAGTAAAATACATTTTTCTTTTTAATATCTTGGTTAGAAAGAATATCACCTTCTAAAATAGTTCGTGAATTTGTGTAAATTCTAAAATTACCAATTTTATCGTTTAAAGTAATAGGTGCAGATAGATTTTTATTAATATTAAATTCTGTTTTAATAGAAGAAATTTCATCTTTTTTTAAAGGAATAATAGAAGTATCTATATTAGATAATTTAACATCTAAATTAGAGGAAATTCCTTTTTCAATATAAAAATAATTATTATTTTCAAGCTTCCATTTATCTAAATCTTTATTTAAAATATCTTTAATATTTACATACTCAAAATTAGAAAAACAATATTCAATGAGCTTTTTGCTGTCTGAAACTCTATAATTTTTGGTATCACAGCCTAAAACAACGCAAATAATATCCATATTATTTCTTTTACAGCTGGTAACTAAACATCTATTAGCTCCATTTGTAAAACCTGTTTTTACACCATATACACCATTTACATTTCCTAATAATTCATTTGTATTAGTGAGAGTTTTAGAGTAACCATTAATATTTATAGTGTAGTTTTTTGTTCCTACAATTTCTGAAAATGTAGAATTATTTAAAGCATAATCTGTAAGAAGAGCCAATTCATATGCAGTAGTATAGTGATTATCAGAATCTAAACCGTGAGGTGTTTCAAAATGAGTATTTACAAGTCCTAAATCACAAGCTTTTTTATTCATTAGGTTCGCAAATTCTAAAACACTTCCTGAACAGTTTTCTGCTAAACAAACAGCTGCATCATTTCCAGAAACTAAAAGTAAGCCATATAACAAGTCTTTTATAGTAATTTTATCATTTTCTTTTAGACCTAATCTAGAACCGCCTGTTCTTGCAGCTTTTTTTGAGACTGTAACAGTTTTCTCTAAATCACAATTTTCTAAAATAATAGTAGCAGTCATAATTTTGGTTGTAGAAGCCATTTTTACTTTATTAAATTCATTTTTACCAAATAAGATATTCTTACTTGTTCTATCTAATATAACACAAGAACGAGCATTTATATTAAGAGGGTTTTCTTCACTTGCAAAACTATTTCCAAAGCTAAAAATAAAAAACATAAATATAAAAAAACAAAAGAGTATCTTTTTAAACAATAAATTCAGATGCATAGTATCACCATTTAAAATATATGATAGAAAAACAAAAAATATGAAAATATGTACGGAAATTAGAAATATTGCTTCAAATTCACATAAAACCTTGATTTTGACTTAAAAATGTAATATAATTGTAATGTAGGGATATTTTTTATAAAAATAGAATTTTTTCTTTATTCCCGTAGGGTTATAAAGTTTAAAAAAAGTTATTAAAAAATATTATCCAAAATATGCTATTGACTAATAACGAAAAACTAGTAAAATATAATACAGAAGATTATATATTAAAGTATAAAGGAGAGAAAAAAATGAACCGAAAAAATCTTTTATTAAGTATTGTTGCTTTAATTGTGATAATGATAGTTAGTTTATTACCAACAACTGTTAATGCACAAGTAGCTAACACACCATTATATCTTGGGATAACTGAATTAAGAACAAACGATTCACCTAATATGGGGTATGCTATTGGTGATCCAAATGATAATGGCTCAGGAACTAATGCTACTGCGGCTAAGTTGTGGAATATTAGAGAACTTGAAAGTGCAGAACAAAATGCACCAGCAAAAACAAACGGAAATAAAAATATATATTGTATAAAAGCTGGGGTAGGTTTTTCAGACACCCATAAAAGTGCTACATATAATATTTTTTATGATATGAAAACTGAAAGAACTACTATACCAGAAAATGTAATAAATTATAAAAATGCTGAAATAACTGTAGACGAAGTAACAGTTAATAGATATGATGCATTACTTGCTTTAGCTGATATGTTATATTTAATAGATGGCGAAGATAATCAAGAAGAAAGATTAGCATATCTAGAAGCTAATGGAGCATCAAATGGATATCCAGATTATGCAGATGTAATCTTAACAAGAGATGATATAGCAGCAGTACAACAAGCAGCTATATGGTTTTTCACAAACAGTGAAGAAGGAACTAAATTTGATAAAAGAGAAGATACAACTTGGTTAAATTACACATTAAATGGAAATGATTATGAGCCTTTAACAGATTATCCTCAAGGGGAAGTTGAAGGAATAAAAGATGAAGGATATCAAAGAAACGAACAAGCAAATTTATTATATAATAACTTAATTAAAAAAGCAGTTCAAAATGCTAATAATTATTCTGGTTCAACATCAAATACAGGTTTACCTGTTAAATTAAATACACAAACATTAAATTATGAAGAATCAAATGGTTCATATATATTAGGACCAATAAACATAGCTGAAGTATCAAACCTTCCATATAATATTAATTTAAAAATTGAAAATGGAAGCACAACAATAAATGATTATAAATTATTAAATGCTGATAAACAAGAAGTAGCAGAAGGAACAACAATAAATGATTTAGTAGGTAGTGATTTTTATATATCAGTAGATGTAGACAATGTAGAAACAATTAAATTAACATTTGGTGTAGATTATAGTTATAATAAACTAACATTGTGGACTACAGGAACAGCAGAAGAACAACCTGTTATGATACCTGAAAAAATTGAAGATTCAGAAAACTTAATTTTAGAAGTTACACCAGATAATGAACCTTTTGACTTAGCTTTAAGAAAATATATAACACAAGTAAATGGTGTAAATGTAACAAATTCAAGAGTACCAGAAATAGATGAAGGAAGTTTACAAACAGGAACAACAGCTACATATAAACACAGAAAAGACCCAGTTTTAGTAGAAACAGGAAGCATAGTTACATATAACATTACAATTTATAATGAAGGAGAAAAAGACGGTCGTGCAACAAAAATTGTAGACCAATTACCAACAGGTCTTAAATTTAATAAAGTAGTAAGCGGTAATTTTGAATTAGAATCTTATGATGAAAGTGGAGATAATAAATTAACATTAGTAAGAAAATCAGGAAATGAAGATAATTTACCAGCATATACAGGAACAGGAGACATAAGCTCAGAAACAATTACAATAGAGTGTGAAGTAACAGCTACTCCAGATGAGACAAAAACAAAAGTGTTAACAAATGTAGCATATATAGCAGAAGAATATAATTCTGAAGACAATGTTACAATAACAAACCAAGATGGAGCAGACAGAGATTCAAAACCTGAAACTGTACCAAGTGTAAATAAAGATAATATGGAAAACTATACTGGTAATGGAAATAAACAAGATTTAACAGATTCAGATTACTATTATAAAGGACAAGAAGATGATGATGATTTTGAAAAATTAGTTTTAATGCCAGAATCATTTGACTTAAAATTAATAAAAAGAATTACAGCTGTAAATGATAGGGTTGTAGAACCAGATAGATTAAAAGGTGTAGATGTAAGTGATTTAAATACAATTGGTGAAGATGGAAATTTAGTTACAACAGCAGATTATGATATGGACAAGACACCAGTTTCTGTTAAAAAAGGAGATATAGTTACATATACATTTAGAATATATAATGAAGGAACAATTGATGGTTATGCTTCAGAAATAACAGAAGATGTACCAGAAGGTTTAGAATTTATCTGGTCTGAACTAGAAGGTGAAGATTTAGATAATGATCCAAACCTAACAGATGATGAAAAAGAAGCTGTTAAGTTTAACCAACAATATTTATGGGGTAATTTCCAATATGATGAAAATAGAGAAAAAATAGTACAAATATCTACAGATTATTTATCTAAAGAAGTAAGTGATGAAAACTTAATACCAGCATTTGGTGATAATGATGGCACAAAAACAGAAGCAGATTTACATTATAAAGAAGTATCAGTAAAATTCAAAGTTGTATCAGAGGATGTTACAGGTACAACAATTAGAAACGAAGCAGCTATTACTGAAGATACTGATGAAAATGGTGATCCAGTAGATGATAGAGACTCTAACACAGATAATTGGGTAAAATATGAAGATGATGAAGACTTTGATAATGTAATTTTACAATCATTTGACTTAGCTTTAAGAAAATTCATAATAGCAGTAAGTGATGATGAAACAATAGATGATGAAGAATATTTAAAAAATGCTGACGGTTCATATTCAAGAGCACCAGTAGTAGATACTTCACTTTTAAATACAACAGATGCAGAAGGTAATTTAATTACAACAGCTATTTATAATCATACTAAAGAGCCTGTATTAGTACAATTAGATGATTATGTTGTATATATGTTAAGAGTATATAATGAAGGTGAAATAGCTGGATATGCAGCAGAAATTAAAGACCATTTACCACCATATTTAGAATTTGTAGATAATGAATTTAATAAAGAATATGGTTGGGAAGTATCAGAAGATGGAAGAACAATCACAACAAGATATTTAGAAGATTCTTTAATAGAAGCAGCTAGCAAAAATGAAGAAGGTGGATATGTTTTATCTTATGTAGATGTTCCAATTATGTGTAAAGTTACAAACAATGCACCAACAAGTGAAAATATTACTAATATTGCAGATATAACAGAATATCAAGATGAAAATAAAGAACCAGTAAGAGATAGAGACTCAAATGAAGACAATGTAAATCTTCCATCAGATGAAGAATTACCAAACTATAAAGATGATGTTACAGGAGAATATATACCAGGTCAAGAAGATGACGACGACTTTGAAAAAGTAGTAATTAAAATATTTGACTTAAGCTTAAGAAAATGGGTAACACAAGCTATAGTAATAGATAAAGATGGACAAACAATAACAGAAACAGGACATCAACCATATGATGACCCAGAAGAGATAGTAAAAGTAGAATTACATAGAAAACACATAAATGATGTAACAGTGAAATTTAGATATAAAATAAGAGTAACAAATGAAGGTGAAATCGCAGGATATGCAAAAGAAGTAACAGACTACATACCTGAAGGTTTAAGATTTATAGCAGAAGATAACCCAGGATGGACAGATGAAGGAAATAATGTAATATCAACAAGATTGTTAGAAAATACATTATTACAACCAGGGGAATATGCAGAAGTAGAAGTAGTATTAACTTGGATAAATGACGAAAATAATATGGGCTTAAAAGTAAATACTGCAGAGATATCTGAAGACTACAATGATTATGATGTACCAGACATAGATTCAACACCAGACAACCAAAAAGAAGGTGAAGATGATATAGATGACGCACCAGTAATGTTATCAGTAGGAACAGGTACAGCAAGAACATATTTCACATTAGGTTTAGTAGTTTTAGTTACAATAGCAGGTGGAATAATTTTAATTAAGAAATATATCTTATAATAATATAAGAAAAACTAAAGGTAGAGCAAATATGCTCTGCTTTTTTTATTAATAAAAGTTATATATTTTAGATAATCTTTGCTTGATTTTTACAATTGTGTATTGTAAAATATAATATATATCTAAAAATATATGCAATAAAATGCAAGGAATAGTAATTGATATTTAAATGCTAATATTAAGAAAAAGGAAATGTAAAATGTTAAATAAAAAGGAGTTAGTATGATATTTTTGGCTGGAATACACGGAGTAGGAAAAGATGCTTTTTCAAAAGAAATAGAAGAAAAAACAGGGATAAAATCATATTCTGCAAGTGAATTAATACAAAAACAAGGAAATATCAGTTTAAATCCAAATAAAAGAGCAAATAATATAAGTAAGAATCAAGATTATTTAGTAGAGGCAATTAGAAATAAGAATTTATCAGGAAGATATATTTTAAATGGACATTTTTGCTTGATAAATAGTAATGGAGAAGTAGAAAGAATACCAATTGATACTTTTTTTAGTTTGAAACTAGAAAAAATAGTTTTATTAATAGAAAGACCAGAGATAATTATCGCAAGAAGAGAAATTAGAGATAAGATAGTAACGAGTGTAGAAGAAACTAAAAGTTTCCAAGATGGAGAAATTGCTTATGGAAGAGAAGTAGCTAGATTATTAGATATACCAATAGGTATTTTTAATTCTACAAATGAAAGAAAAAAAGCAATAGATTTTGTCGTAAAAGAAAGAAGTGAAAAAGAAAAGGATATAGTATAATCTAATAACTATATTTTTTCTTTTTTTCTTGATAAAAAGAAAAAAGTGTTGTAAAATATTGGTTGAAGGGAGAAGAGAAGATTGGAACTTGAAAGATTAGCAGAAGAAGTAGAAAAAGAACTAGAACAAGAATTTAAAAAGATAGATAAAATATGTGAGATAAATAGTAAAAAAGTATTAGAAGCATTTCAAGAGTGTGATTTACAAGAAAGTCATCTTAATTCATCTACAGGATATGGAATAGATGAACCAGGAAGAAATAAAATAGAAGAAATATATAGCAAAATATTTAAGGCAGAAGAAGCTTTAGTTAGAACACAATTAATATCAGGAACACATGCATTAACAGTAGCGTTATTTGGTATGTTAAGACCAGGAGATACAATGATAAGTATAACAGGAGCGCCATATGATACTTTGCAAACAGTAATAGGTATAGGTGGAGAAGAAAGCAATAGTTCTTTAAAATCATTTGGAATAAAATATGAACAAATAGAATTAGTAGATAATGACTTTGATATAGAAAAAATAAAAGAAAGACTTTCTAAAGGAAATGTAAAATTATTAGAAATACAAAAATCAAGAGGATATTCAACAAGAAAAACGTTAACAATAGATAAAATAGAAAGAGTTATAAAAGAAATAAGAAAAGTAGATAATAATGTAATAATAATGGTAGATAATTGTTATGGAGAATTTGTTGAAGAGAAAGAACCAATAGAGGTAGGAGCAGATATAGCAGTAGGGTCTTTAATGAAAAACTTGGGAGCAGGAATTGCAACATCAGGGGCATATATAGTAGGAAGAAAAGATTTAGTGAATTTATGTGCTGAAAGACTAACTTCACCAGGAATAGGAAAAGAAATAGGACCTTCATTAAATCAAAATACATTATTATTAAAAGGTTTATTTTTTGCACCTTCTGTTGTAAAAAGCAGTATGAAAACAGCAATTTTTGCAAGTAGGTGTTTAGAAAAATTAGGATATCAAGTAGAACCAAAATATAATGAAAAAAGAGGAGATATTGTTCAAACATTAAGTTTGGGATCTGAAGAAAAATTAGTAAAATTCTGCCAAGGAATACAAAAAGGATCTCCAATTGATTCAAATGTTTTACCATATCCTGGAGATATGGGTGGATATGAAGATAAAGTAATAATGGCAGCTGGAACATTTACACAAGGCTCAACAATAGAACTTAGTTGTGATGGACCAATTAGAGAACCTTATATTGCATATATGCAAGGCGGACTAACATATGAATATGGTAAACTTGGTATATTAAAAGCAATCGAATTTATACAAAAGAATTAAAAATTAGAAAGGAAGAGGAAAATGGTTATTGTAGTTGTGTTATTAGTTTTTATTGTTTTAATAACATTAGTTTTAATATTTGGAGGTATGAGCCAAAGACAAGAAGAAAGACAAGCTGAAAAAGAAAGAAAAGAGGCTATTAAACAAGCAAAAAAAGAAATGAAAGAAAAGCAAGATAGTGTAAAACAGCAAACAAGACAAGAATATAAAGATTTATTTAAAGAGATAGAAGAAGAGCCATCAGATTCTAAAGAAGAGGAAGATTTCGAAGATTATTATGATGATGAAGATGACGAAAACGAAGTAGAAGAAGATTATAATCTAAATGAACCTATAGAAGAAAAACAATTAAATGTAGAAAATAATATATTTGAAAATGATGTAAAAGAAGATATTATGTCAGGTGAAGATTTACCATATTTAAATGGAGATCCGGAAGATGAAGAAAGTGAAAATGAGGACGAAGACACTTATGATGTAAAAGAAAAAACAGAAGAAGTAAAAGAACCCAAACAAGAAAGCGATAATTCAGGAATAGAGTGGTTTATACCAGGAGTTCAAGATATAAACAATGAACAAGAAGAAAATGAAGAACTAGAAGAAGTAGTAGAAGAAAAAGAACAGGAAGATGATAAAATGGCAGGTAATTCTATAGATAATGAACTTGCAAGATATGAACAAGAAGCATCTGCAAATAATATTGGTTATTTAAATGGAGATGAACCAGAAGAAGTAGTAGAAGAAAAGAAAGAAGAAAAAACAAAAACAACAAAGAGAACAACAAAATCAGGAACAACAGCTAAGAAAACGGGAACTAAAAAAACAACAACTAAAGCTGGAACAACAAAAAAGACAACAAGCACAGCTAAAAAAACTACTTCAAAACCAAAGACAACTACTAAAAAGACTACAACAAAAAAGACAAGTACTAAAAAAGGAACAACTAAAAAAACAACCAAAAAGGATGAATAAAATTTTATGAAAGTAGTAGTAATAGGTGGAGGACCAGCTGGTATGATGTCAGCGATTATGGCAAAAGAAGCTGGAAATGAAGTTATCTTAATTGAAAAAATGAAATCATTAGGAAGAAAACTATTGATAACAGGAAAAGGAAGATGTAATATAACATCTTCTTTACCTATGGAAGAATTTATTAAAAACACACC
This sequence comes from uncultured Clostridia bacterium, assembly GCA_944393755.1. Classification (GTDB taxonomy): domain Bacteria; phylum Bacillota; class Clostridia; order TANB77; family CAG-508; genus CAG-269. The sequence goes on from CALYBF010000016.1 coordinate 12,958, forward strand.
AGGAAATGGAAAGTTTTTATATAGTGTTTTTAATAATTTTTCAAACAAAGACATAATTAAATTCTTAAATAAAGAAGGCTTAGAAGTAAAAGAAGAAAGAGGAAATAGAATATTCCCAGTAACAGATAAATCACAAGATGTATTAGATTGTTTTATAAAAAAACTAAAAAAAGATAAAGTAGAAATACATTATAATGAAAAAGTAGAAGAAATATTATATGACAAAAAAGAAGATGAAAAAATAGTAACAGGAGTTAGAACTTCAAAAGGAGAAATAAAAGCAGATAAAGTAATACTTGCAACTGGTGGAAAAAGTTATCCATTAACAGGTTCAACAGGAGATGGATATTGTTTGGCACAAAAATTGGGACATACTATTACTAATTTAAAACCATCATTAGTACCAATAGAAATATTTGAAAAAAGTATTTGTAAGAATTTACAAGGGTTAAGTTTAAGAAATGTGTCAATTAAAATAATAGATAATGAGAATAAAAAAGAAATATATTCTGATTTTGGTGAGATGTTGTTTACTCATTTTGGAGTATCTGGACCTATAATATTAAGTTCATCAGCACATTTAGTAAGATATAAAAATATAGATGAAAAATTTAAAAATAAAAATATAAAGATAATTGTTGATTTTAAACCAGCTCTTTCAGAAGAAAAATTAGAAGCAAGAATTTTAAGAGATTTTAAAGAGTTTAAAAATAAACAATTTAAAAATAGTTTGGATAAATTATTACCACAAAAATTAATACCTGTAATTATAAAACTAAGTAATATAAATGAAAATAAAAAAGTAAACGAAATAACAAAAGAAGAAAGAAAACAATTAGTTGTTTTACTTAAAAACTTCACCTTGACTTTAGAAAAACTAAGACCAATTGAAGAAGCGATAATTACAAGTGGGGGAATAAATATTAAAGAAATAAACCCTAAAACAATGGAATCTAAATTGGTTAAAAATTTATATTTTGCTGGTGAAATAATAGATGTTGATAGTTATACAGGTGGTTTTAATTTACAAATAGCATATTCAACAGGTTATGTAGCAGGCTTGTCGTAAAAAGGCGAGCTTGTTTAAATTAAGGAGATGAAAATGGAAGAGTTTATAACAATAGAAAATAATGTTGTTTCAGAATTTGTAGAAAAAAAGTCGAAATTCATAGGTAATTTATTTTATATAGAAAGTAGTAAGCAAGCAGAAGAAATAATTAAAGAAACAAAAAAGAAATATTTTGATGCAAAACATAATTGTATAGCGTATAGAGTAATAGAAAATGGACAACTAATAGAAAGATTTAGTGATAATGGAGAACCACAAGGAACAGCAGGAGCTCCTATGTTAAATATTTTACAAAAAAACAATTTAGTAAATGTATTAATAATTGTAACTAGATATTTTGGTGGAATATTACTTGGAACTGGTGGCTTAGTTAAAGCATATCAAAAAAGTTTAATGCTCGCATTAGAAGATTGTAAGAAAATAACTAAAGTTTTAGGAGAAAGTTTAGAAGTAAAACTAGCTTATAGTGATTTGGAGAGTTTTAAGTATTATTGTAAAAATAACAAGATTAATATAGTAGATATAGATTACAAAGAAGATGTTGTTTGTAAAATTGAGTTAGAAGAAGATAAAAAAGCGAAACTTTTAAAAGATTATGAAATAAAAAATATTAAATTAAATAATATTAAAGAATTAGATAAAAAATATATAAATAAAAGTATATAAAATTGAAGGTTTTGTAAAATAATTGGAAAATATTTCCAAAAATTATTGCAAAGTTATTCCTAAAATATTATAATCAAATTGTAAAAAATTTCCAGTAGAATATTTTAGGAGGGTATGTTATGAAAGAAAAAATTTCTGTTTTAATAGCAGATGACAATCAAGATTTTAGTCATACATTATCAAATTATATCAATATGCAGGATGATATGGAGATAATAGGGATGGCAAAGGATGGAAATGAAGCAATAGAAATGATAGTAAATACAGAACCAGATGTTGTATTATTAGATGTTATAATGCCACATTTAGATGGCTTAGGAGTTTTAGAAAGAGTAAAGGCAGCAAATAATATAAAGAAACCAATTTGCATTATGCTATCAGCAGTAGGTCAAGACAAAATAACCCAAAAAGCAATTATGTTAGGTGCAGAATATTATGTGGTAAAACCATTTGATATCGAATTACTAATAAATAGAATAAGAGAAATTAAATTCTTTAAACCAAATCAAAATACTAATAGTTTTTATTCTAAAAATACAAAACAACCTTATATCGATATTTCAAGAGTGGATATGCATAAAGAAGAGAGTTTAGAAGCATTAGTTACAAATATTATTCATGAAGTTGGTGTGCCAGCTCATATAAAAGGATACCAATATTTAAGAGAAGCTATAATGTTAGTTATTAATGATACAGAAGTTATTAATCAGATTACAAAGAGTTTATATCCAAAAATAGCAGTGAAATATGGAACTACTCCATCAAGAGTAGAAAGAGCAATAAGACATGCGATAGAAGTTGCTTGGGGTAGAGGAGACCAAAAAGTAGTTGAGAATATTTTTGGCTATACTATCTCTGCATCAAAAGGAAAACCTACAAATAGTGAATTTATTGCAATGATAGCTGATAAATTGAGATTAGAACTAAAATCAGCTTAAAAAGATGAATTTATGAAATTAAAAATTTTATAGAAAAGAACTAATAACCCACTTCTACAAAGATGTGGGTTAAATATAAGAAAAAATTTTAAAAAAATTAAAAAAATCTATTGACTTTTATTATTAAAGGTGTTATTATTAAATAGTACCTTGCAACAGACAAAAAAATAAGAAGAAAAAACATAAGAATTAGTAATAAAAAAGCACTTAAAGAATAGAATAAAAACAGCAATTACTAGTTTTTTATTTTGCCCTTTTTAAAGGTAAAAAAAGTTTTTTAAAAAAATTGTCGAAAAGTGTTGACAAAACAAAAAAGGTATAGTATAATGCAAAACGTTCCAACCTAAAAGGGAACATAAAAAGTACATTGAAAAATAAACAAAAAATCCTTTAGAGAAAAACCAAAGCGGTACGAAAGTACCAAA
>CALYBF010000017.1 GCA_944393755.1 uncultured Clostridia bacterium
AACTGGTATACACATCGCTTCTGTTCTATCAAATGGTGATATTTTTGGTTGTCCCAACATCCCAAGAAGACCAGAACTAATACAAGGAAATGTTCTTGAAGATGATTTCTGCAAAATATGGGAAAACGGATTCCAATTTTATAGAAATCCTGATAGAACAAAATCTGAGCAATGTGTCGGGTGTAAATATTGGAAATATTGCAAGGGTGATAGTTTCCATACCTTTGATTTTGAAAAAGGTACCCCCCAGTTTTGTTACAGAAATCTTTTCTCCAGTGCTTCAATACCATTAACAGATAATATTCAAGATGTATCATTTAATGATATTATTTCATCGTTGTCCTCTAAAAATGGCCCAATGAACTATCTTGAAATAAAACCTGCTAATGGGAAAGCATCCCGAACTGTACTATTTACACCACAAGCTACAAAAGATTTATTCTCCATTTTCCATTATGGAGAAAAACATCCTAGTAACTTGTACGAACAGCTAGTTGCTCTTATCGGAAATCGATTTTCTGGCATTTCCTTAGTCAAGTATATTATCCCAGTACCGCTGTTCAATCGTGCTGGTAATATGGCTATTTTGGATGAATTCTGTATTGGTCAAATTATGGATGAAGTTTCAATTATTAATGAAAATTCTCCCTCTTCTGACTCTATATATCAGGACTCATTCGGAAATGTTCAGTTCCTTGGCTTTGCACACAGTCATCCCGGAGAGACAGATTTTAGATTTAGCACTAATGATACCAAAAACCATGTGGATTTTGTAGATAGATTTAGCGACTTTATATCTATTATTCTTAATCCACAAAAGCAGAAAATTGTGTGTTTTTCTGGAAGAGATTGTGTCCAAGCAAAGTTAATGTTACTTTACACGTAACTACAAAAACAAATACAGAGGAGGTTTGTAAACTTCCTCTGTATTTGTTGCTGTACTATGTGTCTATTTTATAACTGTGGTTGGATCTATTTGAACACCATCTTTTAATACTTCAAAATGAAGATGTGGTTCGTCTGAAATTTCAAAAGTAGCAGTATTACCAACAGTTCCTATGCTTTGACCTTTCTCTACTGTTTCTCCTTCTACTACAAATTCAGAACTTAACAAATTAGCATAAACAGTTTGGTAACCATTATCGTGTTCTATAGTAATAGTTAAACCATATCTTGGGTCATTTTTGATAGTCTTGATAGTTCCTGCTTCTGCTGATTTTACAACAGTAGTCTTATCAGCTTTAATGTCTATACCTAAATGAGTAGTCCACTCTTGTAATGTATTTGAGAACACTAGGTTATCTTTAGCATAAACTTTCATAATTTCACCTTCTACAGGTTTTTCAAAAGCTAATTCTTTCTTTTCTTCTTTACTTTCTTTTACATCTTCTTTTTTGTTTTTATTTGTAGTAGTTTCAGTAGAAGTACTTTTTGTTGTTTCTTTAACAGTATTTGTAGTTGTGCTTTCATTTATTGTATTATTAACATTACTTGGACTTGTAGTATTTGTTTCATTTAAAGCATCATTTACAGACTTACCAATTTCTGTACTAACACTTTCTGTATTTGTATTATTATTTTCATTTTGTACATTTGCAATTTCTTCAAAATCAACTAAATTATTTTCCATATCTTCACTTAAATTTTTACTATATATTAGTAAAGCAACTAAAATAATAGTTAAAATTCCTATTCCTATAATAGAATACATTATAATTTTATTTTGCATAGCATCTTTATTATTATTGTTTAACCTGTTATTTCTTCTCATATCTCTCATAATATCCTCCTTAAATATTTTATTAATACAAGTATTTCCTATTTTGAGGAGAATATACATTTTTTGTTAAAAATTCTATAAATTATTTACATATTGAATTACAACACCCATATAAAAATGATTAATTATATCTTCATAAGATTTTCCTTCTTTAGCTAAAGTATTTGCACCAGTTTGGCTCATACCAACACCGTGTCCATAACCTTTAACTGAAAATTTTATATTTTCATTTTCTTTAATAATTTCAAAATTAGTAGACCTTAAACCAAGTAGACTCCTTGTCTCTGTTCCAGAAAGGTTATGATTACCAAATTTTACAGTTTTAACTCTACCACTATCTGTATATTCCAATATTTTCAAATCATCATTATTATTAAAATCAATTGAAATATCAGAATAATTAACTTTTAATTTTTCCAGTAATTCTTCATTTGAAAGTACTACTTCTGAATTATATTGTGTATAATTATCTTCACCAGAAGTTTCCACCACTTGTAAATATGGATAACCTGTACCACCCCATACATTTACAGGAATTTCAGTTTTACCACCACTATTTGAGTGAAAAAATGCATTTATTGGTTTTCCTTCATATGTAATTATTTTACCTTTAGTCTCACTTACAGCTTGTTCTATTTTTTGCCAATTGCTTTCTCTTACACTTTCCTCCCACCTTGCAAAACGTTCTTCTTTAGAAACCCACGCTTGGCAACAAGCAGAATCATCACATATATCTGCATTATCGTGTTTCTTGTTTTGAATCTTGTAAATAGTATATGTCCTTGCAACTACAGCTTGTGCTTTTAAAGCTTCAATTTCAAAATCAGCAGGCATTTCGGCTGACACAACATTAACTAAATATGTATCAATTGCAACTTCTTCTACTTCTCCTGTTTTTGTATGTAATAATTTAATACTTCCATAGTTTTTATAATCATAATTTTCTATTTCCGCTTTCTTTTCTGCATTTTCATTACTTACATCATTACTACTAACTTTTGCTTCTACATTTTTCTTAGTAAAAAATGCAGGAAGCAAGAAGAAAACAAGTAAAAACACAAAAAAATAGATAAAAACTTTTTTCAAAAGAAACCACTCCCAAATTAATTATATTTTTTTATATTTTATGAACTTAATTTTAATTTCATACTGTCTAAAATTCTTCTTTCTATTCTAGATACTTGAACTTGTGTTATTCCTAAAACATTTGCTACTTGTTTTTGTGTTTTTTCTTTAAAAAACCTTAGTAAAACAACTTTTTTATCACGTTCATTTAGATTTTCAATTAAATCATTTAATACAATTTTATTTGTTATAATTTCTTCTTCGTTTTTATCGGTTGATAATTTATCTATTAAATTAATAGTTTTTTCATTTTTACTGTTTATATTATTATTGCTACTTTCAATAGATTCGGGCTTTACAGTAGCTTCTAAAGCTAAAACAATATCTTCTTTAGAAACTTTTAATTCTTTCTCAATTTCTTCTATTTTAATATCTCTTCCTTTTTTATAAAAATATTCTTTTTGTAATTCTCTTATTTTAAAACCTAATTCTTTAATGCTTCTACTTATCTTTATAGGACCATCATCACGAATAAACCTTTTAACTTCACCTATCATATATGGAACAGCATATGTAGTAAGTTTAACTTCAAAACTTGTATCAAATCTTTTAATAGCTTTTATAAAACCAATAACTGCTATTTGATATAAATCTTCTAATTCATAACCTCTTCCTTGGAATCTTTTAACAATAGACCAAATAAGACCATTATTATTATCAATTAATTTTCCAAGTTCTTCTTTATCACCATTTTTAGCCTTTATAATAATCTCCTTGTCATTTTCGTACATATATACCTCTTTTCTGTATTTTTCTTCACACATATTTTATATATACACTTTAACTTCTAATTATTTGACATAAGCATTTTAAAATCATCTTCATCTTTTTCTTCTTTTGGTTTAATAATCTTAGACATAGTAACTTTAGTACCAAGCCCTACTACTGATTCTACATCTACTTTATCCATAAAGCTCTCCATAATTGTAAAACCCATACCAGACCTTTCTAAATTAGGTTTTGTTGTATAAAGAGGTTCTTTTGCCATTTCTATATTTTCAATACCTTTACCTTTATCAGAAATCTCTATTATAATTTCATTTTCAGTAAGCCAAGATGAAATTTTTACAACTCCTTGTTTTTTCTCATAGCCATGAATAATACTATTTGTAACAGCTTCTGATACAGCTGTTTTAATATCTGCAAGTTCTTCAATAGTTGGGTCTAACTGTGAAGCAAAAGCTGCAACTGCTACTCTTGCAAATGCTTCATTTGAAGACTTACTAATAAACTCTAATTTCATTTCATTATTAAACATAAAAACTCCTTTCGGGGACGTTTCCTTTGCGACTTTTTAGTCGCATTTGGGACACATCCTAATTTAATTCTACTGTTGGAATTAATTTTAATATTCCACTCATTTCAAATATTTTCTTAATACTGCTTCCTAAATTTGTCATTTCCAGTTTTGCACCAATTATATTTGCAAACTTATATCTTCCTATTAAAAAACCTATTCCGCTACTATCCATAAAAGTAACGTTATTAAAATCAAATATAACTTTTCTAGGCATATATCTCTCCATTTCATAATCTGCTCTCCTCCTTATCTCTTGTACAATATGATCATCTATTTCAGATGTAATTTTTAGAACTAACAGCTTGTCCTCTTCATAAAACTTTGATTCCATATATCTCCTTCCTTTCCAAATATTTACATTTATTATAGTCTTATTTACAATTTTTTCCAAGAGCAAAAAATAAGAAGTTTTGTCGATTTATTAGAATTTTTCGACAAAACTTCTTAAAATTTAAATTTTATTATTTTAATTTTTCTAATACTTTATCTAACATATCTTTGTAATTTTTTAATTTTTCTTGTTCTTCCTCTACTTTAGCTTTTGGTGCTTTATTTACAAAACCTGGGTTAGATAGCATTTTCTCACATCTTAAAACTTCTGCCTCTAATCTTTTCTTTTCTTCTTCTAATCTCTTAATTTCCTCTTCTTTATCAATTAGACCTTCTTGTGGAATATATAGTTCTATTCCTTCTTGTATGATATTTATTGAATCTTCTGGAATTTCTTTATTATCTACTTTTATTTCTAAAGAAGAACCATATCCTAATTTTAATAAAATATCTTTTATCTCTTCTATTTCTTGCTCATATTTATTAGTTATAAATATTAATCTAGATTTTTTACTTGGATGGATATTTTTTGTAGCTCTTATATTTCTTATTTCCACAATAATATCTTTTATTTTTTCAATAAACTCTTCTTCTTTTTCATAATCTATATTTTCTTTTTCAGGCCAAGAAGATGCCATTAGGTCTTTATCATCATATTTTACTAAATTATCATATATTTTAGAAGTTATAAATGGCATAAATGGGTGTAATAATTTTAAACAAGTTCTAAATACCTTATCTAATACATATGATGTTTTTATTTTTTCTTGTTCATCATCACTATATAAGCTTATTTTTGCCATTTCTATATACCAATCACAAAATTCGTTCCACATAAAATTATAAATTTTATCAATTGCTATACCTAAATCATATTTTTCAATATTATTTGTTATTTCATAAACTAATTTATTTAGTTTATTTAATATCCATTTATCTTGTACTTGTAATTTTTCTTGTAAATTATTTTCTTTAGAAAATTCTATTATTTTTTCTTCTTCTTTTCTATTCATTGTGATAAATTTTGCAGCGTTCCAAATCTTATTTGCAAAATTAGATGCTTGTTCTAGTTTTTCTGGCATATATCTAATATCATTTCCCATTGTAGTACCAGAAAGTACTGAAAATCTTAAGCTATCTGCACCATACTTGTCTATTACTTCTATTGGGTCTACACCATTTCCTAAAGTTTTTGACATTTTTCTTCCTTGGCTATCACGTACTATTCCATGTATTAATATATCACTAAAAGGTTTTTTATTCATTGCATATAAACCAGAAAACATCATCCTTGCAACCCAGAAAAATATAATATCATATGCTGTTACTAATACATTTGTTGGATAAAATGTTTTTAAATCTTCTGCTTCTTTATTTGGCCAGCCAAGTGTTGAAAATGGCCATAAAGCAGAACTAAACCACGTATCTAATGTATCTTTATCTTGTTCTAGATTAATAGAACCACATTTTTCACATTTTTCTGGTCTTTCTTTTGATATATTTATATGATTACACTCTCTACAATAATATGCAGGTATTCTGTGTCCCCACCACAATTGTCTTGAAATACACCAGTCCTCAATATTTTCCATCCAATTAAAATATGTTTTTTCATATCTTTTTGGAACAAATTTAACATCTTCATTTTTAATAGCATCAATTGCAGGTTTTGCTAAATCTTTCATTTTAACAAACCATTGCTCTGAAACCCTAGGTTCTATCTTTGTTTTACATCTTTCACAAGTACCTACATTATGTGTATAATCTTCAATTGAAACTAAAGCTCCTAATTCTCTTAATTTATCTACAATAATAGGTCTAGCTTCTATTGCTGTCATACCTTCTACTTCTGGCATTAAATCTTTCATTATTGTTTTACTATCAAAAACTTCAATAAAATCTAAATTATTTCTTTTGCCTGCTTCATAGTCATTAGGGTCATGTGCAGGTGTTATTTTAACACAGCCTGTTCCAAATTCTTTATCAACAAATTCATCTGCTATAATTGGTATTTCTCTATTTACAATTGGAAGAATACATACTTTTCCTACTAAATCTTTATATCTTTCATCAGTAGGGTTTACAGCAACAGCAGTATCACCAAGCATTGTTTCAGGTCTTGTAGTTGCAACTTCTACATATTTTTCCTCACCTTTAATTTTATATCTTAAATGCCATAAATGTGATTGTTCTTCTTTATATTCAACTTCTGCGTCTGAAATTGCAGTATTACAACTAGGACACCAGTTTACCATTCTAGTTCCTTTATAAATATACCCGTCTTTATATAAATTAATAAATTCTTCCAAAACAGCATCAGATAAACCTTTGTCTAGAGTAAATCTACGTCTATCCCAATCACAAGAACAACCTAATTTTCTTTGTTGATTTTGAATCTCTCCACCATAAAGTTTTGTCCAATCCCAACACTCTTCTAAAAACTTTTCTCTACCTAAATCTTGTTTTGTTTTACCTTCTTTTCTTAACTTTTCTACAACTTTCATTTCTGTTGAAATAGCTGAGTGGTCTGAACCAGGAAGCCATAATGTGTTATATCCTTGCATTCTTTTAAATCTAATCAATATATCTTGAATTGTACCGTCTAAAGCGTGCCCCATATGTAATTTACCAGTTACATTTGGTGGTGGCATCATAATACAAAAACTTTCTTTGGTTTTATCCATACTTGGTTTAAAATAACCTTTTTTCTCCCAATCTTCATATAATTCATCTTCGAAATCTTTTGGGTTGTATTTGTTTTCTAACATAATAATCTCTCCTTTTACTTTTTTTATTTTATAAAAATTTAACACTATAACTACACTTGAATTCTTCATTTGGTTTTAGTTTTAAAATATTTTCTTTATTACTAAAATTCCCATCTGAACTTACTTTATCTGCAGTATTCATCCAAGGTTCGATACAGACAAATGGTGCTCCTATTTTTGCCCATATTCCTAAATACGGAAAGCCTGTAAAATCAAATTCTAAAATCTTCCTATTTTGCTCTTTTAAAAAAACTTTATTAGACTTCATATTTGTTATAATAATAGCATCATTTATAAAACTATTTTTATTTAATTTTATAGAATTATTTTCTAACAAATTTTTAGTTTCTTTATCAATTATTAAGCCATTATCTAAACTAAAAAATTTCATATTATCTTCTTTTTTTTCAAATTCTATACAATAATTACCACTTGAATAATCACAAATATATGCAGGGTGTCCACCTATACCAAATAACATTTCTTTATCGTCTTTATTTATTACTTCATATGTTGTAATAACTCTGTTTTCTTCTACTTCATAAGTTACAAATAAATCAAATTTAAAAGGAAACATCTTCATCGTTTCTAAATTGCTTTCTAACACATATTTATGACAAGTTTTAGTTTTTTCTAATTCTATAAATTCCATATCTCTTGCAAAACCGGTGTTGTTTCATATGATAAACTTTTCCATTTATTATAGTTTCATCGTTTTTTAATCTTCCAACTATTGGAAATAATATTGGTGCGTGCCTATTCCAAGCTCCACCTTGGTATAACATTTCTTTTCCATTAAATTTTATACTTGTAAGTTCTGCACCTTCTCTTTTACTATTAATTTCTATCATAGAATACTCCCCCTATACAAAAAGCTCGCCCCTAAAATAAGGGCGAGCTATATATCTCACGGTACCACCTTAATTATTATCTAATAAAAAATATAAAAATAAAAATTGATTAGACAATATCTTAATTTACTTTTAACGGAGCAACCCGAATATTCTTAAATCAAACGTTTCTCAGAATACTAACAAAAAAGCTACCTTCAATTTACCTATATTTAAGAAGCTTACAGCTTATAACTTCTATTCTCTAAAAACTAGTATAAATTTACTCCTCTTTTTTACGTTTTTTCTTATAACAATATTATTATTGCACATTTTCACAAAAAATACAAGTCTTTTTTGTAAATTTGAGACAATTGGGGGACGGGGCATTTTTGTCCCATTTTTCCAATTGTTGTAAATTATGTTAATGTAGTCTATTTATTGTTCATCCAAAATTTTATCACATTGTTTTAATAACATAATTATAGCAATATATAAATCATTATCTAAATCTGTTAATATTTCCTCACTTAAATCATTGTAACGTAGCCAATTATTATTTACATTAGCCTCTATTAATGCCTCGAAAAAATATCCCGGAGATTTTTCTAGTTTGTGTATTTGGTTTGTTAGTCTTACACTTAAAAAAGCTTCTTTTGCAAATACTTTTTTTGATATTTTGTTATTATTTTTTTCTTTTTTTACTACAGCTATCCCATACTTAAATTTCATAGGAATAATTCCACCATATTTATTAGCCAAGTCTTTATAATATTCAGCTGCAAATTCATCTGTAAAACTACCATATTTATTTATTACTGGTTTCTTTATATGCATTTTAGGGTCATCCTCTTCTTTTATCCCTTCTAATAATATAGTTTCATCTTGTGATAATATTATTTTATTTTCTGGTAAATAATTAGAATAATATATGGCTTTTTCTATTGCAATATCTATAGGTGTACTGGCATTTTCTGGTGGTTCAGGAATATTTTTTAATCCCATATCTTCTAGAGATAACACTTTATAATCTAAATTCTTTAATAATCTTTTGATTCTTTTTACTTTATTATTATTTGTTGTTGCTACAATTATTTCTTCCATTTTATCCCCCTATTTAAAAATGAGAAAAAAATGCCCCGTCCCTAAAATTCTCACATTGCTCTTCTATATAATTCTATGAAGTCTTCTTTTGTTACTTCTCTTGGGTTTCCTGGTTTACAAGGGTCGTTCATTGCTTTTTCTGCTAACATTTCAAAGTCTTCTTCTTTTGCTCCATAGTCTTTTATTGTTGTTGTTATTCCTACTGCTTTACTAAGTTCTGATATCATCCATACAAATGTGTTTATTACATCTTGATCATTTAAGTGCTCTGCATCTGGTCTTCCTATGTTTACTAATATTTCTCTAAATCTTCCTGCTGTTTCTTTGTCTTCTCCATTAAATCTCATTACTGTTGGAAGTAACATTGCGTTTGCTATCCCGTGTGGTGTATCATATACTGCTCCTAATTGATGTGCCATTGAGTGTACTATTCCAAGTCCTACATTACTAAAGCCCATACCTGCTATATATTGTGCCATACCCATTTTTTCTACTGCTACTGGGTCTTTTTCATTTACTGCTAAAGGTAAGTATTTAAATATCATTTGGATAGCCTTCATATGAAACATATCTGACATATCATTATGTGCTTTTGTGATATATCCTTCTACCGCATGTGTTAACGCATCCATACCTGTTGCTGCTGCTAATCCTTTTGGCATTGATGCCATAAGTTCTGAGTCTACTATTGCTAATATTGGTATATCATTTGGATCTACACATACCATTTTTATTTTTGCATCTTCATCTGTTATTACATAATTTATTGTAACTTCAGCTGCTGTTCCTGCTGTTGTTGGCATTGCAATTAGTGGCATACCTCTATTTACTGTGTTTGATGCTCCATTTAATGATTTTATGTCTGCTCTTTCTGGGTTTGTCATAACTATTGATATTCCTTTTGCTGTATCTATACTAGAACCGCCTCCTACTGCTACTATTAAGTCTGCTTTAGAATTTTTACAAGCATCTACTCCGTCTAATACATTTTTTATTGTTGGATTTGGTTTTATTTCATCATATAATGTATAAGGTATTCCTGCATTATTTAAAACTTCTTCTACTTTTGCTGTTACTCCTGCTTCTACTAATGATTTATCACTTACTAAAAATACTTTTTTAAACCCTCTTTTTTGAATTTCCTCTGAAAGCTCTTTTCTTGCTCCTTTTCCAAAATAAGATGTTTCATTTAAAACAAATTTTTCTACCATTTAAAATTCCTCCTTAAAATTTATTTTCCCTTTTATTTTCAATTCTTAAACTTAACTATTATACTTCTCTATAATCACTTGGTATTTCAAACAAATTTTGGTCTACTTCATATGATATATTTACTTTTAGCAATTCTTCTGTTTCTCCTGACATTGTTTTTATATAAACTAAATCATCACCTTTAAAATATAATCTAGTTTTTACATTGTTTGTGTCATCATCAAAGCTTTGAAGTGCTAAATTTGTTTTTCCTACATATTGTTCATAATTATAATTTTCTCCATTTATTTCTTCTCTTCCTGTTTCAAAGCTTCCCGTATTTATTAATTCATCAAATGCTTCTTGTACTTTATTTAAGTTTACCATATTGTTTTTATAAGTATAATATGTTTTTGTATCATCTACTAATAAATATGAGTTTCCGTCTTTTATTACAAATTTTGATTCATTACCATTATAATTAGTGTCTGTATATGCTACATTTCCTGATTTTGCATAAAACATTTTATTATCATCATCTAATACTGTTTCAAAGCTAAATGAATTTTTACTACTTAATTCTTGATATAATTTACTTAATTTTGAGTTTTCAGTTCCTTCATTTACTCTATCATTACCACCACTATTGTTAACAAAAACAAAATACCATACTACTCCAACTATCATTAATAATACAATTACTGATATTACTGAAATTAGTATTATTTTTTTCTTTTTATCCATTTAATTCACCTTTTCTTTTTTATTTCACCTTAAGAGATGTTTATTTAAATATTTAATAAACATCTCTTTTAGTGTTATATTTTGTCTTAAACTAAATTATAAGATATTTTTTAATACTATTGTTTTTATTCTTGACATTTCTTCTAATGTTGTCATTACTCCTTCATTTCCTATTCCAGAGTGTTTCCAACCACCAAATGGCATTTCAAATGAACGATAGAAGCTTGCTCCATTTACTACTGCTCCTCCACATTCTAGCCTATCTGCTATTTTCATTGCTCTTGATACGTCTTTTGATATTACACAGCCACATAGTCCATATGAAGATTGGTTAGCAATTTTAATTGCTTCTTCTACATCATCAAAACCTATTACAGATATTACTGGTCCAAATATCTCCATATCTTTTGCAACTTCCATATCTTTTGTTACATTATCTAAAATTGTTGGATAGTAGTAAGCATCTTCTCTTTTTCCACCACATACTATTGTAGCTCCCTCTTGAACCATTTGGTTTACTTGTTCTTCTATTCTTTTTGCTGCGTTTATATTAATCATTGGTCCCATATCTGTATCTTCTTCCATTGGGTCTCCAACTTTTAGATTAGATATTACTTCTTTCATTCTATCTATAAATTCTTGTTTTCTTGAATTGTGTATTAAAAATCTTTTACTTGCACAACATACTTGTCCACCATTATATAATCTTCCCCATATTGTTTCTTTTACTGCTAAATCCATATCTCCATCTTCTAGGAATATAAACGCATCATTTCCACCTAATTCTAACATTACATGTGTTAGATTTTGTGAACAAGTTCCCATTGTTTGAATTCCAGCTGCTGTTCCACCTGTTAATGAAACTAGATGTACTCCTTTGTGTCTAGCTAATGCTTGTCCTGCTGTTGGTCCGTCTCCTGTTAATATTTGTATACAACCAGCAGGTACTCCTGCTTCAATCATTAATTTTACATATTCAATTAATGTTAATGGATTATAATTTGAAGGTTTTACAATTATACTATTTCCCATCATTAATGCTGGTGGTACTTTTTGACAGAACAAATCGCTTGGGAAGTTAAATGGTATAATTGCTGCTATAACTCCTACTGGATATCTCTTTGTAAATTGTATTGTTTTTTCTTGTCCTGCTTCAGAACCTTCTGGTACTGATTTTCCATATAAGTGTTTTGCTTTTTCTACAAAGCCTCTAACACCTATTCTTACATTTGCAAGTTCTCCTCTTGCTTCTTTTATTGGTTTTCCAGTTTCATTTGATAATAAAACTGCTAATCTTTCTTTATTTTCTTCTATCAAGTCTACAAATTTATATAATATATCTGCTCTATCATAGATTGATACTTTTTCCCATTTCTTTTGTTCTTCTATTGCTACTTTAACTGCTTCATCTACATCTTCATCTGTTACGTTTGGTACTGTATCTATTAATTCTTGAGTTGCTGGGTTTACAACTTCTATTACTGCTCCATTTGAAGCATCTTTCCACTCATAACCAATTAAATTTTTCACGCTTGCTCCCTCCTTATTATTTACAATTTTACATATTTTTTGTGTACCATCTCCAAAATTTTCTAATGTGCACACATATTTATTATTGTTTTGTGGTTTTTTCCCCGCTCTTCATTTACCAAATGCTGTAAATGATAACATTAGACCACCTGTTGTATTTGAGCCATGGTCTCTTACACCATATTCACCAAATGTAAATATTGTAAGGAAAGGTACTCCTTTTGCTTCTTTCTTTAATTGTTTTGCAACTTCATCTATTCTATCTCCGATTCCTAATCTTCTTCCACCACAATGTACTAATAGATAAGCTCCTACTTCGCTTTCCATATCTTTGTTTAATTCTTTCATTGTTTTTCCTGTAGAATTAATTAATTCATCAACTGTTGCTTCCATTTGAATTACTGCTGTATTTACTGCTAAATTTGCTCCTATATTCATAGAACCATCTTTATTTCCATACATTGGATGACGAATTGCTATTAAATCTCCTAATCTATCTTTTACTCCCAAAGGTTTTGTAATTGTTGTAACTAAAAGGTTATTTTCTTTTAAGTCTTTTGCTTTTGCTCCTGTCCATTCTGCATATTTCTTTTGTGCTGGCATTCCGTCAATTTCAACTAAAGTTCTTTTTCCTTCTACTTTTGTAATTACACCTGAATTTGTTGTTTCATTATATGCTCCTGTAAATACATTTTTAACTTCTTTATCTGTATAGAAAAATGCTATTGCTGCACCATCACTAAATATTTTATCATTTGTGAATATACTCCATTTTCCTTCTACAGTATTATCTGCTGCACTTCCACCAAATATTGGAACTCTTCCTACAACATCTTCAATTCCTTTAATGTATTCTTCTTCTTCAGCTGGTGATGCTACCATATAAAAATATGCTGGCACACAATCTTTTCCTGCTTTTGCCATTGCTTCTTTTGCTAATTTTCTTCCTGTTTCTCTTGGGTTTTTACCTCTTTCAGAGCCTGCTACTCCTACTTTCATATCTGGATCTCCAATTGCTAAAATTCCAGTAAAACCTTTTTCTCCTGTAATAAATCCATCTTCTGTAATAATTCCTGCACTTGATGTGCAACCAATTATTGGTGCAGTTCCAAGTTCTGATTTAGCTCCTTCTAATACTTTTTTTACATCACTATCTACTGATGTATATAAAAAAGCAACTTTAGTTTCTACTAAATCTACTACTGCTTTTTTAGCTGTTTCCTTCCCTTGTTCATAACTATTTTCATTTGTACTCCACGCTACATTTGATTTTAACATAATTACTCCTCCTTTGTAATTTTTATCTTACCCAAATTATAACATATTAACCATTTTTTACAACAAAAGACACAAAAAAGTAATACAATTGTAACATTTTTGAAAAATAGAAAAGGTAAGTAAATACCTACCCTATTTTCTCTATATCTATTCTAGCATTATCATATCTTATATCTTCTATTGATACGCCTTGTAACTGAAGAGTATCTCCGCTATTTAACCTTAATATCACTGTACTTGTTAATGTCATTCTATTACTTGTGCTATTTCGTATTACTGGCGACTGATTAAATGTATCATTTAACGCCGTATTATTTACAACCAAGACTGTATTAAAGTTAAATGTTCCTGCCACATCTTGTACTCCATATAATTGATATGATATTTGATATATTCCTGTTTCATTTATGTTTATAATACTGCTTCCTTCTTCGTGTGATAATGCTGTTCCTTCTAGTATTTCATTTCTACTAAATTTAATATCTGTTGTTCCAAGAGTAGTATTATCTCCTGGCTCTGCTATTGCTACTAATATATTAGCACCACCATTATTACCGCCATTATTAACAACAATTATTATCAATACAATTATAAACACCAATGCTAATGCTACGATTATCCCTTTTAACACATTATTTTCACAACACATAATATCTCCCCCTATTATATTTTATGAAACAAACAAAAAAAGGAAACAATATCTAACTGTTTCCTAATAATATTTATTTTACATTTTTATTTTCTATAATATCTAAATTTGCTTGTCTTTTTATTTTATTAGTAGTAGTTTTAATTAAAGGTTCTTCAGAAATAATCATACCTCTAATTGCTTTATACTTAGGCATAATTTTGTTTATTTCTTTTATTTTATCAGATAAAACTTTATAAATTTCTTCATCTGTAGATACTTTATATGCTTCTTTCATTACTTCTCTATCAAAAATAATTTTAACATTAATTTTAATATCTTCTTTATCATCTGATTGTCTCTTTCCAAATATGAAAGACTCATTTACACCTTCAATTTTGTTAACTAAAGCTTCCATTTCTTCTGGGAATATGTTCTTACCATTTTTAAGAACAATTACACTTTTCTTTCTTCCACAAATAAAAATATAACCATCTTCATCTATTTTGGCTAAATCTCCTGTATGGAACCAGCCATCCTTTTCCATAACTTCTTTTGTTGCTTCTTCATCTCCATAATATCCGAAGCATTACATTTGGACCTTTAACAGTAAGTTCTCCCATACCTTCATCATTTGCATCATCTATTCTTGCTTGAATATGTGGAAGTGCTTTTCCTATTGAACCAACTCTAAAATTATCATCTGTTTCAACACTAATTACTGGAGATGTTTCTGTTAAACCATATCCTTGGCATAAGTTAATTCCCCAATCTCTAAAAGCATATTCAACTTCTTTATCTAAAGCAGCTGCACCACTTACAAATAATTTTATATTTCCACCAAATATTTTGTGAATATCTTTAAATATT
>CALYBF010000018.1 GCA_944393755.1 uncultured Clostridia bacterium
TTAAAAGATAAATATTTTGTTAAATCTAATAGAGAATCAGGCTATGGTAGATATGATATAATGCTAGAACCAAAAGATAAAAATGGAAATAGCTTTATAATGGAATTTAAAATATCAGAAAATATGGAAGAAGAAAATTTAGAGAAGCTAATAGAAGAAGCGAAAAAACAAATAGAAGAAAAGAAATATGAACAAGAACTAAAAGAAAAAGGGTTTACAAATATAACAAAAATGATATTCGCATTTAAAGGAAAAGAAGTTAAAACGGAGATTTTTTAATTATATAATTTAAAAGAAATAATCAGAAATTTTTCTGGTTATTTTTTTGTCGAAAATATTTGTATTTATTTTTTTTAATGTTATAATAATAAAAAAAGTTATTGGAGGAAAATATGATAGAATTACTTGCTCCAGCAGGAAATTTTGAGTGTCTAAAAGCTGCTGTACAAAATGGTGCAAATAGTGTTTACTTTGGTTCTAATTATTTTAGTGCAAGAGCATTTGCTAGTAATTTTAATGATGAAAACTTAAAAAAAGCAATTGAGTATGCTAAAATTCGTGGCGTAAAAACATATTTAACATTAAACACATTAATAAAAGATAATGAATTTGATGAAGCGATTTTACTTGCAAGCAAAGCATATGAATATGGAATAGATGCAATACTTGTACAAGATTTAGGTTTAGCAAGAAAATTAATAAAACTATTTCCAGACTTACCAATACACGGAAGTACACAAATGACAGTACATAACTTAAATGGTGCTTTAGAATTACAAGAACTTGGTTTTAAAAGAGTAGTACTTGCAAGAGAATTATCATTAGATGAAATTACATATATAGCCAAAAACGTAAATATAGAAATAGAGTGTTTTGTACATGGTGCTTTATGTATTTCATATTCGGGACAATGTTTATTTTCTAGTATGCTTCGGTGGTCGTTCTGGTAATAGAGGAAAATGTGCAGGACCTTGTAGGCTTCCATATAAACTTCTAGAAAACAATAAAGAACTTGACTCTGGCTATTTATTAAGTACAAGAGATTTATGTGGTATAGATTATATTCCAGATTTTATAAAAGCAGGTGTAAAATGTTTAAAAATAGAAGGCAGAATGAAATCACCAGAATATGTTGCAATAGTAACTAATATTTATAGAAAATATATAGATTTAGCAAACTCAAAAGAAGAATATAAAGTATCATCAAAAGATAAAAAAACATTGATGCAAGCATTTAACCGTGGTATGACATCATCTCGGGCATTTAGATAGTAGCAGTAATAAAAACCTTGTTTATAAAGAAAAACCAAATAATATGGGCTTATATATAGGAACTGTTAAAAGATATAATAAAACAAAAGGATATATAACATTAGAACTAGAAGATAAAATAGAAGTTGGAGACACAATAGCAATAGAAAACCGTACAGGTTCTTATAAAATATCAGAACTTATGGAAAACGGAAAAAACATCAAAAAAACAGAAATTGGCCAAACAGTAACAATTGGTAGAATAAAAACAAATATAAAAAATGGATATAAAATATATAGATTAGTCTCAAAAGAACTATCAAAAAAAGCCAAAGAAAGCTACCGAGATGAAAACAGAAAAGTTGCTTTAAATGCTATAGTTACAATAAAAAAGAAAAAACCTATTTCTATAGAAATAACATCTTGTAGTAATTTAGAATTATATAAAGATTTACAAATCACTTGTAATTTAGATTATATACCAGAAAAAGCAAAAACACACCCATTAGAAAAAGAAACTGTTATAAAACAACTATCAAAAACAGGAACATCTCCTTTTTACTTTAAAAATATTAAAGTAAATATGGATAATGATGTGTTTATTCCAAAACTAAGTATATTAAATGAATTGCGAAGAAATGGTTTATCAAATGTTGGAAGTATCGCACAATCAAGAATAGTAAGACATATTCCAAAAGTTTTATTAGAAACAATATCTAAAGGAGAAAACCAAACTCTTTCAAATATGAGAGATTTTGTAAATACAAAAATAGATAAAAAAACAAAACCAAAAATCTCAGTATTATTAAACATTTTAGATGAAAACTTAGATTATAGTAAATTAGAGCATATTGATAATATATATATACCATTAAAATACTTCACTTCAAAGAAATATGAAAACTCTTTAAAAACAATTAGTAAAAAATTTGATACATATATTTATATGCCAACAATTGTTAAAGGTAATTATAAAAACTTATTTTTAGCCAATGCAGAAGATGCTGTAAATAAATATAATATCCAAGGTTTTGTTATTTCTAACATATGTACTGTACGATTACTTAATAATTTATTTGAAAACTTAAATAAATATTTTAAAATAATTTCTAATTATACATTTAACGTATTTAACTCTCATACAGTATTAGAATTAAAAAAACTTGGTGTAAGCAAGTTTACAATATCACCTGAGCTTGATAAAAAAACTATAGAAAGTTTATGTAATTATAATTATTTACAAAAAGAATTGATTGTTTATGGTAAAACTCCTTTATTACATATGAATTATTGTGTACTTCGGAGAATCTAATAAATGCTACCCTACTTGTAAATCTAGATGTCAAAATGAGAATATTTATTATTTAAAAGACAGGTTAAATATGGAATTTGAAGTAATGCCTGATAATATTCAAACAGTAACTACATTGTTTAATAGTAAAACTACATCTATTTCATCTAAAGACTTTGGAATAGATTTTGCAAGAATAGATATATTGCACGAAAGTATTCCTGAAATAAACAAAATTGTTGAAATAGTTAAAAATGGTAAAAAATTACAAGGAAAAGATTTTACAAGTGGAAATTTAAATAGAGAAATATAAAGACAGGACCTTTTTCTGTCTTTTTCATTGTGAAATATACACATACTTTTAACTTTTTTGGTACTGATGGTGGGACTCGAACCCACATGGTTTCCCGCTAGATTTTGAGTCTTTTAAGGCATTTTATAGTTATTTATTTTTAACATTAAATATTGCTTTTTAAAAAGCTCAAAATCATGAATATTCTAGCATTTATACTTGATTTTCTTACTTACTAAATAAGATTATAATTTTTTATAATTTTACAGATTTTTTGAAAAAATGTTAGATATTTTGTTAGATATTATTAGATGTGATAGATGATTTATTATTGATTTAAACTTAAGGCTATTTACTTAATCGTAAATGGTCTTTTATTAATTATAAAAAGAAATGGAGTTGATTTTAATGAAAATTGAATACACAAAACACGGAGATTATTATCTTCCAAATTTATCTGCACCAGAAAAAGTAAATGTTCTTAAACTAGGTAAATATGGTCAAATGAGATTTAAATTTTTACAAGAAAATAGAAAAGCTGAATACACTATTTTGTTTATTAATAATAATTTACAAAAACATTTGATGGAAATAGATGAAATAGCAAATGCAAGATTTGAATTGCTAATGAAACAGTTTATTGAAAAAGAAAATATTACAGAAGAACTAAAAGCCACTAACCAAATGGAATGGGTTGGTAAAATGAACAACATTAAAAATTGTGTCCAAGAAATTATATTAAAAGAATTAATTTATGTATAGAAAGAGGTAATGATTATGGAAGAAAAAAGATTATATGATGTAGATTCAATAGAATTTAATGAATTATTAGATACAGCAAGAATTGAACTTAAAAATGATGATTTAGAATACCAGGATTTAGAAAATCAAGTGAATGAAATTATGGATAAATATCCAAGAATACATTCCCTTTTTGAAAATGATGAAGTAACAAATTTAAACGAAGAAGAATGTAAAATGTTGCAAAATTTAATATCACTTTATCTTAAAATGAGCAGTTTTGAAGAAAGAAAAATTTTCTTTTTAGGTGCTAGAGAAAACTATTTTTATTTTAAAAATATGAATTTAATTAAAGAATAATTTTATAAAAATTAATAAGAAAAATATATAAATAATGTAAAACTTCTTATTTTTAGGCACAAAAATTTAAAATATTTGTGCCTTCTTTTTGTTTTAGTAAATTCAAATGGAAAATTTTAATTGTGAGTACTTTCTAAAATTATTGAATATGCAAGCACCGTATTTGTACTCACGCCCAAATACCTATCAAGAATGGGACAAATCCCAAACCCTAAAATAAAAAGAGCAAAACACCAAAAATTTTTATAGAAAGTGAGATGAAAATTTTATGAGAAAACGTAATATAAAAATCAACATATTTTTAAATGAAGATGAAAAAAGAATTTTTGATGAAAAAGTTAGAAAGTCTGGACTAACGAAATCAGATTTCTTTAGAAAAATTATTCAAGATTATGAACTAAAAGAACAACCTGATGAAAGATTCTATGAAATGTTAAATCAATTACGAGGTATGGCAAATAATTTAAACCAAATGGCAAGAACTTACAATAGATATCAAGGTTATATGAAAGAGAATAAATTCACACCTCTATTAAATCAAATTCAAGATTTAGTTTTAAGTATGCAAGAGGTTTATCTTATCCCTCAAAAGAAAGGAGCTTTAAATGGCAATAACAAAAATATGGAAATTTAAAAGCAGACTAGATCAACTTATAGAATATGCAATTAATGGAGAAAAAACGGAACAAAAATTATATGTATCAGGTATCAATTGCATACCTGATACTGCTTTTTATGAAATGAAAAATGTTAAGAAACAATTTTTTAAAACTGAAGGAATTGAATGTTTTCACGGTATACAATCTTTTGCTAAAGATGAAGTTACTCCAGAACAAGCACATGAAATTGGTGTAAAACTTGCAGATGAACTATGGGGAGAAAATTTTCAAGTAATTGTATCTACCCATTTAAACACTGATAATATTCACAACCACTTTGTTATAAATTCTGTTTCATTTTTAGATGGCAAAAGATTTTGTAACACAAAAAGGGACTATGCACTTATGAGAAAAACATCTGATAGACTTTGTAAAGAATATGGATTAAGTGTTTTAAAGCAAGAAGAAAAATACAATAAATATGCTACAAGTAATTTATACAAAGAACTTATGAGAGATTCTATTGATTATGCAATAGCCAGTAGCAAAGATTATGATGAATTTATACAAATATTAAAAGACTTAGATTATATTATAACTGATAAAAACAACTCACTATCTATTAGACGAGAACCTTATAAAAGAAACTCTAGGATTGAAAAGCAATTTGGTAAAAATTATTCTAAAGAAAACATCTTTAAAAGAATATTAGAAACTCAAGCTACCTTTCCTTATTCTCCAGATCCATATTTATTAATTAATAGGACTTATAAATATTACAATAATATAAAAGAAAAACATTATCCACAAAAAGGCAGTATTTTATACTTATTTTTTCATTATAAGAAATTATTTGGTATCAAGACAGAAAATGACTTAAAATCGAATATAACAAGAATTACACCAGAATTAATAAAAGAACTTAAAAAAATTGATGAATATTCTAATCAAGCAAAATTATTAGCTACTAATAATATAAACACAGAAGAAGAACTCCTTAATTTTGAAAAAAGCATTTACGAAAAAATAAATCCTTTAAAAAGTGAACGAGAAAACCTATGGAAGAAACACAAAAAAGCTAAAACTAATGATGAAAAGAAAGATATTGAAAATCAAATTATAGATATTTCTAAAAAGATTTCTCCTCTTTCAGAACAAATAAAATGTTGCAACAACATAACAAATAGGCTAAACAAGATTAAAAATTTTGAATTTAAGAATAGTTTAGAAATTGAACATTTTGAAAAAGAAACAAAATACATGAATAAAGAAAAATATCATAAGAATATTTGATATTTATTTTTACAAAATTAAGCAAAACCACGTAACTAATTATGTACGTGGTTTTTTTATTATAACTCTATTTCTTCTTCAGGTTCTCTTTGCTTTTTTTTGTCTCCTTTACGTTTAGTTTGTGATTTATTTTGAGAAATTCTTACAAATAGTGGTTTTGGGTCATTAATTTTGGTATTAGGCTCTACTGTAATTTTTTGCCATGTAGCTTCTTCAATTCCTAAATATTCTCTTATTCTTTCTGATGAATTTGGCATAAAAGGCTCATATAAGTTTGACAAGTTTGCAATTAAATTAACACAAGTATATATTGTATCATTAAATGCTGCTCTATCACTATTTTTTTGTTCCCAAGGCTTTCTTGAATCATAATATCTATTTCCTTCC
Source organism: uncultured Clostridia bacterium (assembly GCA_944393755.1). Taxonomy (GTDB): domain Bacteria; phylum Bacillota; class Clostridia; order TANB77; family CAG-508; genus CAG-269. The sequence continues at coordinate 6,215 of CALYBF010000018.1, forward strand.
TCAACCAAATGCATAATTGCTAATGTTGCTTTCTTAAATTCACCATTTTCTATATATTCTCCAACTTCTTCATATGTTTTATCTATTTTCTCTGCAAACTCAGGATCCATTTGTCCTTCTGGAACACAATCTAATCCTTTAAAATTTAATGTTCTATTTACTAAGTTTCCATACTTATTAGTAATTTCTGAATTATGAACAGTAACATAATCATCTATTGAAAAATTGCTATCCTTTTTTTCAGGTCCATTAGCCATTAAAAAATATCTTAATGTGTCTCTGTCATAATCTCTTATCATATCATTTATTGTTATACCATTTCCTTTAGATTTTGATATTTTTTCGGAATCTATATTTAAATACTCTGATGATACCATTACATCTGGAAGTTTATAATCGTCATCCATAGCTGAAAGTAATGCTGGTAATATAATACTATGAAAAGTTATATTATCTTTGCCATGTACCATATATATTTTGCTTTTATCATTTTTCCAAAATTCTTCCCAATCTAATCCATTTTCTGCACAGTATTTTTGTGTCATTGTTATATATCCCAATACTGCTTCTATCCATACATACATTTTTTTATCTTCATAACCAGGTATTGTTACATCAACTCCCCAGTCAAGGTCTCTAGTAACTGCTCTATCTCGTAATCCTTCTTTTAGATACTTCTCCGTTTCTTTTTTAGAATTCAATCTCCAATTTTCAGAATTTCCATCAAAATATTCTTCTATTTGAGGTTGTAATTTTGACAATGCTAAATATAAATTTTTGTTATCTCTTAAATGTACTTTCTCACCACATTCTACACAAGTTGCACCATCTAAATCTTCTTCAGTTGGTATATATCCACAATCACATTGGTCTCCCTTACTTTGCTCTCCACAAGATGGACAAGTTAATGTTAATTCTCTATCTGCCAAAAATCTATCACAATGGTCACAAAAAGGTTGTCTATCTGCTTTTTCATAAATGTATCCGTTTTCATACATTTTTTCCAACATTTTTTGTACTGTTTTCTTATGATATTCATCCTCTGTCTTTCCGTATAAATCATATGTAAATCCCATATCTCTAAATGTTTTGTCAAATTCCGCATTATATTCTTCTGCAATTTCTTTAGCTGTTCTTCCTTCTTTTCTTGCTCTTTGAGTTATTGGAGTTCCATGACAATCAGTACCAGAAACATATATAACATTATCTCCCATCTCTCTATAATATCTTGCCAATACATCTCCTGGTAATAATGCTGCTAAATGTCCTAAATGTAATGAACTATTTGCATATGGCCATGCTCCACCAATAACAATATTTCTTTTTTCTGGATTATATTTTTTCTTTGGCTTCAAACTCACATTTTTTGTTACCTTCAATTGTTTTAAAAACTCCTCTCTTTCCATCTTAACTCCTTTCAATTATTTAATAATCTTTTCTATTATATCATATTTTAAACATTTTTTCAACTTTTTGCCCATTTAATCATTTTGTTTTAAACTCTGTTTCTTTCCTAGACGGAAAAAGATTTTGCAATACTAAAAAGGATTATGCTACTATGCGAAAAACATCTGATAGACTTTGTGAAAATTATGGATTAAGTGTTTTAAAACAAGAAGAAAAATATAATAAATATGCTACAAGTAGTTTGCATAAAGAGTTAATGAAAGATTCTATTGATTATGCAATAGAAAATGCAAAAGATTATAATGAGTTTATAAAAATTCTTCAAGATTTAGATTATATTGTTACTGATAAAAATGATACTTTATCAATTAGGCGAGAGCCTTATAAAAGAAACACTAGAATTGAAAGACAATTTGGAAATAAATATTCAAAAGAAAATATTTATAAAAGAATATTAGAAATTCAGCCACGTTTTCCATACACTCCTAATCCTAAATCATTACTTGACAGAACTTTTCAAAAATATAACAATATAAAAGAAACTCACTTTCAAAATAAAAGCTCTATTCTTGGTTTGATATTTCATTATGAGAAATTATTCGGGATAAATGTAGAAAATATCTCAAAATCGAATATAACAAGAATGACTCCAGAATTGTTAAAAGAAATAAAACAAATGGATGAATATTCAAATCAAGCAAAATTTTTAGCTAAATATAAGATTAATACGGAGCAAGGATTGTTTGATTTTAAAAAATCTGCTTATGATAAAATTAATCCTCTAAAAAGTGAAAGAGAAAACTTATGGAAAAAGCATAAAAGAGCTAAAACAGAAGCTGAAAAGAAAAGCATTGAAAATCAAATCGCTGAAATTTCTAAAAAGATTACACCACTTGCTGAAAAAATAAAACATTGTGACAATATTCAAAGTAGAATAGATAAAATTAAAATATATGAGCTTCATCAAAAGTTAGAAGAAGAAAGACAAAAAGTTGAAAAAGGAAATAAGAAAACTAAAAATAGAGAAAGATAAAAGAAACTGATGCCAGTTTCTTTTATCTTTCATCTCTTTCTTTAGATAAATTTATTGATTGAGTTATATTACCGCATTTACTTTTCGAATTTGTAGTGTCATATTTGATTCTTGACAAAAAAGATTCGCTACTTCTATGATCATCTAAAACTACTTTTCCAAAATCATATATATTAAATCTAGTATATGAGTCTGTTCTTTCACCTTTTTTTTCATATATATCAAAAATTTGTTCTCCAACCTCATGTATAACCATTATAGCATTTTTTACTTCTTCTAAATTAACACTATCATTTTTCTTTAATATTCTTGGAAATTTATATAAAAAGTCATAGTCTAATACTAAACAAGCCTCCCAATCTCTCGGTCTTTTTCCTCTATCGATTGATTGTACTAATTCTTTTGTTACTTTTTGTAATTCAATTCTAATTGTTGGCACATCTCCACTATTATATACTGCAAGAGTTCCTACAAATGGAGCTGCAAAATATTTAGGTGTAACTCTATGTATAACATATTCCATATTAGGATTTGATATTCTATTTTTTTCTATAAACTCCCTTAATTCATTTGTATTGCTAAAAGTCCCTTGTGGTAAGTTTAATTCAGAACCACTTTTATTTCCAGCTCTCACTCTCCATAATTGATTTTCACATTCTTTAATATATAAATCTTCTTCTTTTAAATTTTCAACTCTATCTACAAATATACAATCAACTGTTAAATTAGGAAAATTTTGCTGAAGAAATTTTAATCCTTCTAATTTTTTCATATTTCCTCCTCAATAACATCAAAAAAATCATTTTCATTCGTATCTGATAGTATATTTTGATTATCCCAAAAAAATCTGCCATCTACCCAATATCTTCCAAGTTGTGCATTTTTTTCAATATAAAATTTGTCATATAAATTTATTTCTGAATTAGCCATTATTCTTTCGGTTCTGTTGTATTCTACTATTTTTTCCTCTCCATTTGGCATAGTAACCTTATAACTTATATATCCTTCTATATCTTCATTTGACCCATTATTAATTCTCATATGGAAAGTTGTATAATTTTGTTTTTTTATATTTACTACTTTAGGTTTTATACTCATTTTTCTTCCTTTCAATTATAAGATTATATGTTAAAAGAGGGATTCTTCCCCCTCTCTTAACCACACATTCTACAAGTAATAATTTTCTTTGTTTCTAGAGTTTTGTTTTTTTCGTTAGCTTTTTCGTTAGTTTTTTTAACTTCTTTGCTCATTGAAAATACCTCCTTAACATAAAATTATGAATATGTAATTGCATGAGTATATTTACCTATGCAAAAATAATAACTTAATTGATTAATCAACTAAACACAGTGGATCTTCTTCAAATAGTGATTTTTTTAATGCCATCGCAGAAGCTCTACAACCTCCACAAATCATTTTGTATTTGCATTTTTCACATTTGCCTTTTAATTTATCTTTATAATTCTTTAGACTAACAAAAAATTCATTGTTTAATATTTCATCTAAAGATTTATCTCTTATATTGTCAGCATATTGAGGAATATATGAGCAAGCACCAACATTTCCTAAATAATCTATATAAATTATATCATCTCCTGCTTGACAACCAGCATAAATTCTATTTATATCATCATTAACTAGATCTATTCCAAATATTTCTGGAAAAAGTGGTATTAAAAGTGGGTCTCCTGTTCTAAAGTTTATTCCTAATTTACTACATTCAGAAATAATATCTGATATTATTTTTTTGTATTCTTCATTAGATATTAACATCTCTTTATCTGCATTTCCAAAGACTAAAACTCTACGCACATTAAATTCTTTAGCACCTTTTGAGGCTATCAATCTAATCACTTCTAATACATCATTAATTGTATCTCTTGAAAGTGTATATTTTATGGCATATGGTATTTTATACTCATTTAATAATGGTAATGTATTAATAATTTTATTAAATGTACCTTTTTTTCTTCTAAATTCATCATGAGTTTTTTCCATACCATCTAAACTTATTGACAATTTAATATTTGAAAATCTAGATAATTTTTCACAGCATTTTTTATCTATCAATGTTCCATTAGTAGTAATAACAATATCTTCAAATTTTTTAGCATATTCAAGAATGTCGAAAAAGTCTTTTCTAAGAAGTGGCTCTCCACCCGATAGATTTAGCATTGTTGTCCCATTGTACCAAAGTTGCGATAATAATTCTTTTGCTTCTTTTAATGACAATTGATGATAATCGTTTTTTTCAGAAACTCTACAATGTTTACAATTTAAGTTACATTGATTATTTATATCCCATTGAGCAATCGTAGCCATATATATGCACTCCATTCTTCTTAATTTTTTTAGCATTATATAACATTTTGCATTTTATGTCAATATTTTCGTTATATTTCTTCAAACTAAATTTAGTGAAAGCCTTAAACTTTATCTATTTCCTAATTGTCATTTACATAAAATTTACATTTTTATACATTTATGATATAATGACCCTGTCAATTATTTGATATTATCTAGCTATTTTAGTTTTAGTAGCTTATCTCAATTGAATAAGGAGGTTTATTTAAATTTTTAACAAATTGTAAAAGGTATTAACATCATTCCAATAAAATTACAAAAACGGAGGTATACACTATGAACAAAAAAATTTTTATCGGAGGAGCATGGCCTTATGCAAATAATTCGTTGCATTTAGGTCATATCGCAGCATTACTACCTGGCGATGTTATCGCAAGATATCATCGAAAAGCTGACAACTCTGTTCTGTACGTTTCTGGAACAGACTGTCACGGAACTCCTATCACACTTAGGGCAAAAGACCAAAAAGTTTCTCCTGAAAGCATTGCGCTTACTTATCATGAAGAATTTAGCGAATGCTTCAGAAAACTCAATTTTTCTTATGATTCTTACTCTTTGACACACAACAATTTTCATGCTGATTTTGTGAAAGAAGTTATTTCTAAGCTATTTGAATCTGGAGAACTTTACGAAAAGACCGAATCTCAAGATTATTGTGAAAACTGTCATCAGTTTTTATCTGATTGAGAAATTGAGGGAACATATCCCATTTGTGGCGGTCACGCTAAGGGCGACCAATGTGATGATTGTTTGGCAACTTTTGATGCAAATGAACTTACTAACAAAACTTGTAAATATTGTGGTTCATCTGTTTCAAAGCACAACAATGTTCATCTCTATTGGAAATTGTCCAAATATCAACATCAAATTGCTGATTATGTGCGTTTCTCACGAACATTTATGGAGATTTAGTGCCATAAATGAATCTCGCAAATATCTTGCCAATTCAGGCTTGGTAGACAGAGCAATCACTCGTCAACTTGATTGGGGGATTGATGTCCCTATTAAAGGATTTGATGACAAAAAAATCTATGTTTGGATTGAAGCTGTTTTAGGCTACATATCTGCTGGTAAAAAATATTGTGAAGAACATGGTTTGAATTGGGAAGATTTCTATAAAGATTCTTCTTCTTTGGATACATACTATGTTCATGGCAAGGATAATATTCCTTTCCATACAATTATTTTCCCCGCATTGTTAATAGCTTTAGATGAAAATTACCAGCTTCCCAACCACATTGTGTCTTGCCAGTTCCTCAACATTGATGATGAGAAGATATCCAAAAGCAAAGGTAATGGCATTACAGTCAAAGATTTGCTGAATGAATATTCTTCTGGTAGCATTCGCTATTGTTTGACTTACCAGGCACCTGAATTAAAGGATACCAACTTTACCCCTGAAATTCTCGAACAACTGCATAACAAAAGTCTTGTCGGTGAGTATGGTAACTTCGTTAATCGTAATCTGGCTTTTCTTGTGAAAAAGTTCAATGGAATTATTCCAGACGGTAATGTTGACCCTAATGTAATTTCTACTATTCAGGAAACATATTCGAAAGTAGGAACTTTCATCGAAAAAGCCGAATTAAGAAACGCCATTCTGGCAATCCAGCAGCTTGTTAAATTTGCCAACAGGTACTATGATGAAAAGCAGCCTTGGATTCAAGTTAAGCAGAATATTACTGCATTTAACGATACCACTGCTACTTGCATCGCATTGATTGTTAATATTGCAAACCTCTACGAACCTTTTATTCCTGATTCATCAAACAAGGTTTACGAGTTCTTTGGAATCTCTAACCCTAATTGGGAATACATTTCAATTGAGAATGGAGTTACATTAAAAGATGTATCAATTCTTTTCTCTAGAATTGACTAAAATTTAACTCCTGAGAGGGTGTCCTAAAATAGGACACCCTCTCATCATTTCAAATCGAACACCACGTATAGGGATATTCTTAAAATTAATCTAAAACATTATTAACACTATTTTGTAATCTATAGTTTCTAAATATTTCATAAGCATCTATATGTTTTTCAAAAAATTTTTCTTCTTTTATCAATTTATTTATTTCTTCTATCGATAACCAACATACATTCTCTACTTCTTCATTTTGCAATTTTAACATTGGAAGATAAATATTTTTCTTCATATAATAGAAATCAAAAAACTTATTACTAGTTTTTTCTGTATGTATTAGTAAAATGTCTTCTTCAGAAATTCTCAATCCTAATTCTTCATAAGCTTCTGTAATTATTCCACATATAGAACTTTCTCCTTCTTTTGGATGTCCACTTAAAAATCCATATTTCCCACCTTTTTCTCTACTTCTTTTTTGTATCAATACTTTATTCTCTTCATTTTCTATAAACATTGTTACTACTAATATATAATTATTGTTAGGTATTTTTTCACCTTTATTTATTGTTTTTCCTATTGGCTTTTTATCTATATCATATAAATCTCTTTTCTCTTGCATTTTTTCACCTTCTCTCTTCTATAACATATTTGAAATTGATTATTTCTATACTATTTATTTTTTGCTCTACTCTTATAAACATTAGCTTGATTTCTACATTGTGGACTACAGTATTCTGCTTTCAAGTTATCAGAAGCAAAAGGCTTACCACAATGCTTACACATTTTTACTGTTTTTCTTTCAGTTGTTTCATTTAAAGCAAACATTGTATCTATTGCTAATTTTAAAGAATTGAAATTCCATTCTATAACAGGTTTATCTTCTTTTTTATTACCCATTAATATTTTACAAGCTATTTTTGATGGATTAAAATTCTTTATTCGATTATCATATAATTGTTTTGTATAAGCATCTTCAACTTTGCTATAATTCTCTATTGCCTCAAAAGTTTGATATAATGTTCTTGCATAATGCATTATCCAAACTAAACACTCTGAATAAGCCTTTGAAAAAACAACTGCATATTCAGCTGGTCTATCTATTGCTACAAGAGGGTTCATTTCATTTTCTGCTGATAATTCTAAAATTTCTCCTCTCGCATTTTTCTTCATTGTAATTTTTTGTTTCTTTTTACATTTTAAAAACAACTCTATGTATTCAGCAGTAGGTAATGTTTCTTTATCACTAACCAAATTTCCATTAGGTAAATAAACTTTATTTTGAGCAACAATATCAGTATTTAGTGGTAAATACGTTAATTCTCCTAACAATCCATACTTTTCTACAAATTCCATAATCTTTTTATTAGATTCTTCTATATCATTTTTTTCAACACATCTTCCTATCGTTAAAATATCTACTAATATTTCATCTGCCACATCAAATGGATCATACATAACTACTTTTGAATTTTCTTTTGGTGTTATATAATGTTTTTCTTCTATTTCTTTCATTTCATAACTATCATATCTAAACCAAAAAGTTCTGAAATTTCCTTCATTATTTTTCTTCATTTTCATTCTCCTAAAAATTTTTTTAAAATTTTAATTGTAATACTTGACAAGCGTGAGCAATTACTTTGTAATGTAATTAGTGATTGATAGTAGGTATTACATTATATAATCGTTACTCCCTAGTTAGATATTACTATTATATCGTTTTTATAGACAATAGTCAAGTTTTGTTTGAAAAATCAACAAAAAAGTCCTTAGTATTATTGTATCTAAAAATTAACAAACAAAAATACAACCAAATGAAAGGAGGAAATTTTTTGAATAAGAAAGAGCGAATATTAGACTTATATTTTAATAAGCATTTAAAACAAACAGAAATTGCAGAAATAGTTGATGCTTCTCAACAATATATTTCTAAAATAATTAAGAAAGATGAAAGATATGAAAATGAAAAAAGTTCTAGAAAATCTATTAATGCAGAAAAACGAAAAATTGCTCAAGCTGAATATCAGAAGAATTATGTTAGAAAAAAAGAAAAAGATATCGCTTATGAACAATTATTAACACAACAAAGACAAGATTCAATAGAACTTTCTTATAACCCTCATCCTCTTTCTGACTATGCCTTTAAGAAAGCTAATTCTAGTATTTACACTTATGATAGTATTAAAAATCAAT
>CALYBF010000019.1 GCA_944393755.1 uncultured Clostridia bacterium
GAACAACTAAAGAAGGAGAAGAAACGAAATTAATATCAAAAGAAGATAGTAATATAAAAATAGATTTATCAGAAATATATAGTGGAGAAATTAAAAAAGTTGTATTAGCAAAAGATGTATTAATACCAAATGAAAATGGAGCAACAGCAGAAGAAAAAAGTCCATATATTTTATATAATAATTTACTTTGCAGAGTGCTTTATAATGATCAAGAACATGGACTCCAAATAGTATCAAATGATAATATTAGAAATGAATATGGAGAAGAAGAAAAAATTATGTTAGGTGCGGAAGATCCAACAATAGTAAATGTAAGTAATGAAGGTAAAAAAGCATTGCAATCATATAATTGTGCAGTAGATACATTAAATAATAAAGCAAAAGCGTATATGGGAACAAAAGTAATAGATGCAAGAAGTATAGGAAGCGTAGCAATTTTAGGAAAAGATGGAAAATTCCAAGGAGATATTTCTAAAAATGCAGAATATACAAATCTTGAAAATTATGAAGTTAAAGAGGAAGATACAAATTATATCGAAGACCAAAATCAAATAAAAATATTAAAATTAAATGCAACGGATTATACTTGGCTAGCATCACGTTGTGTGATATTTTCACAAGAGACTGATTTGTATGTGAGATATTTGGACGTCCACAATAATGTTAGAGATTATCCAGATAGCTTATATTCAAGAGGTGCTCACCTAAATTATGGTTATAGAAGTATAGAGTATGGATTCAGACCAGTATTTCTTCTACCTTCTGATATTTTGATAAGTAGTGGGGAAGGAAGTTTAGATAAACCATATGTAATAGAATAAAATAGTATTAAACTTAAAGGATAAAAAGACTTTAAGTTTTTTGTTGCAAAAAGTAGAAAGTTGGTATAAAATGCAAGTAAAGGAAGTGGTAATATGGAAGGAACAAGACCAAGAGCAATATATGAAAAAGAGGTCGTTAATAATTTTAGAGAACTGTTAGAAAGGGTTAATACAAAATTTAAAGATAATGTTGCATATAAATATAAAAAAGATGCAACTAAAAAAGAACCCGAATATGTAGAAAAAACATATGGAGAATATGTATCAGATGTAAAAGCAATAGGAACAAGTCTGCTAGAATTAGGATATGAAGGAAAGAAAATAGTAGTAATTGGAAACAATAGGTATGAGTGGTGTACAACATATATGGCAGTTGCAACAAGCAATATGGTAATAGTTCCAATAGATAAAGCATTACCAGAAAATGAAATAGAAAATTTAGTAACAAGAAGCGGTGCAGAAGTTGTATTTTTTGATAAAAAATATATGGAAGTAATGCTAAAACTAAAAAAAGACGAAAAAACAAAAGTAAATACATTAATATCAATGGATAATGAAGAAAATCTAGAAATAGAAAAATATAGTGAACTTTTAAAAACAGGATATTCATTATTAGAAAAAGGAAGTACAAAATATGAAGATGTGAAAATAGACGAAAATAAAATGTCAATATTATTGTTCACATCAGGAACAACAAGTACTCCAAAAGGTGTAATGTTATCACAAAAAAATATATGTAGTAACTTATCAGACTTTTCATCTTGGTTAAAAATATATGAAAAAGATACATTATTATCATTTTTACCAATACACCATACATTTGAGTGTACAATAACATTTTTATATGGTATGTATAGTGGAGCAACAGTAGCATTTTGTGATGGGCTAAAACATATACAAAAAAATATGAAAGAATATAAAGTATCAATATTAGTAGCAGTGCCACTAGTATTAGAAACAATGTATAAAAAAATACAAAAAGGAATAAAAGAACAAAAGAAAGAAAAGTTAATCGAAACAATAACAAAAATATCAAATGGGTTATTAAAAATACATATAGATTTAAGAAAAGTATTTTTTAAACAAATATTAGATAATTTTGGTGGAAACTTAAGACTTGTACTATATGGAGCAGCACCAATGAATAAAGAAACAATAGTAGCATTTAACAATATGGGAATAGAATTAGTACAAGGATATGGACTAACAGAAACATCACCAGTAATATCAGCAGAAACAGAAAAAGAAAAAAGACCAGGTTCAGTAGGTTTAGTATTTGATGACTTAAGTGTAAAAATAGTTGATAAAGATGAAGATGGAATAGGAGAAATACTTGTTAAAGGACCAAGTGTAATGCTACGGATATTATGAAAATGAAAAAGCAACGAAAGAAGCTTTTGAGGACGGATATTTTAAAACAGGAGATTATGGTTATCTAGATAAAGATGAATTCTTATATGTAACAGGAAGAAAGAAAGATATAATAGTATTAAAAAATGGAAAAAATGTATATCCAGAAGAAATAGAAACATTAATAAATAAAATACCATATGTAAAAGAAAGTATAGTATATCAAAGAGGAAAAGATAAAACAGACACAATGTTATGTGCAAAAATAGTTTATGATGAAGATTTAATAAAACACGAATTAGGAGAAAAAACAGAAGAAGAATATAAAGAAAAAATATGGGAAGAAATAAAAGAAATAAATAAAAAACTACCAGACTTTAAACACATAAAGAAAATAGAAATAACAACAGAAGAATTTGTAAAAACAACAACACATAAAATAAAAAGATATATGGTTAAATAGGGACGTTTCTTTTGCGACCTTTTAGTCGCATTTGGGACACATCTATTGGGAGTCTGTCCCTTTTGCGACTAAAAGGTCGCAAAAGAAACGTCCCCAATGGATAATTTTTGAAAAAATGGAAATAATATTTTTGAGGTGAAGTTATTTGAGAAGAAGTAAGAAAAATAACTCTAGAAAAATAATTATTATTTCTGTTTTTTTTATTTTTATATGGGTGTTTGGTTTTTATTTGTATACTACATATCAAAATATAGAAATAACTCCAAATAATTATACTGCTGAAAGACAGTTATCCACAAATACTGAACAAACTGTGGAAAACGCCGAAGAAAATAGCAAAATAATCGCAGATGTAATTGAAGATACAACTAAAAAAGTTGTTGGAATTTCTAAACTAAAAAGTGCAGGTAGTAGTATTTTTTCTAATAATGAGGAAGATGATTTGGGTTTAGGTACAGGCTTTATTGTGTCTCAAGATGGATATATTGTAAGCAATAGCCATGTTACTGGTGAGAAATATAGTAAATGTTATATTACTTTAGAAACAGGTAATAATTATGAGGGTACTGTGGTTTGGGCTGATTCTGATTTGGATTTATCTATTGTAAAGATTAATGCAAAAAATCTTCCATATGTGAATTTAGGAGATTCAAAAAATGTAAGGGTAGGGGAAACTGTTTATGCAATTGGCAATCCTATTGGTTTTGAGTTTAGAAGGACAGTAACTTCTGGTATTATAAGTGCAAAAAATAGAACTATAAAATTAGAAGAAGAAGGAAAAGTATCTTATATGACTGATTTATTACAAACAGATGCTACAATAAACCCAGGTAATAGTGGGGGACCTCTAATTTATCCAAATGGAGATGTTATTGGAATTAATACTGTTAAAATCACGTCTGCAGAAGGAATTGGTTTTGCAATTCCAATTAATATAATAAAACCAATAATTGATAGTTTTAAAAATACAGGCACATTTGAAGAAGCTACAATTGGAATATATGCATATGACAGAGAAGTTATACCATATTTAAATTCTACAAATACCAATAAAAACAATACAAGTTTTGATACTGGTATATATGTAGCACAAATAACAAAAAATGGACCTGCTAGTAATTCTGATTTGAAAGAAGGAGATATTATTATATCTATTGATGACAAAGAATTAAATACTATGAACGATTTAAGAGAATATATTTATACTAAAAAACCAAATGATGAAGTAACTCTTAAAGTAAGTAGAAATAAAATAACAAAAGAAATAAAATTAAGATTGGGGGAAAAATAAAAACTAAAAAAGAATAGTTTAAAAAGAACCAAACTTAGAATTAGATTTTACAGTTTGGTTCTCTTATCTTATTTATTCTGAGGAATTGTTCTTATATGAACATCTCTTAATAAATCCATTTTAATATTACTTGGAGCTCCCATCATTAAATCTTGTGCTTTGCTGTTTAGTGGGAAAGCAATTACATCTCTAATAGATTCTGTTTCTGCTAAAAGCATTATAAGTCTATCAACGCCATATGCAATTCCAGCGTGTGGTGGAGCACCATATTGGAAAGCTGTATATAAAGCGCCAAATTTAGATTTAACTTCTTCTTTAGTATAACCTGCCATAGAGAAAGCTTTAAGCATTATTTCTATATCATGATTTCTAACAGCTCCTGATGCAATTTCTACACCATTACATACCATATCATATTGATATGCAAGAATTTCTAATGGATTTTTATTCTCTAGAGCTTCTAAAGCACCTTGTGGCATAGAAAATGGGTTGTGGCTAAATTCAAGTTTTCCATCATTATCTTCAAACATAGGAAAATCAACTATCCAGCAAAATTCAAATTTATTATTATCTATTAAATCTAACCTTTTACCTAATTCATCTCTTACTTGTCCTGCTAGTTTTTCTACAATACCTGGAACTTCTGCAACAAAGAAAATACAATCTCCTGGTTTTGAATTAGTTCTTTTTTGCATTTCAATTCTTGCTTCATCTGTAATAAATTTAGCAATAGGACCTTGGAAAGAACCATCATCTAAAATTCTAAGCCAAGCTAACCCTTTTGCTTTTAATTCTTTGATTGCAAAATCAGTCATATCTTCAAAAAAGCTTCTAGGTTTATCTCCAACATTATGTGTTGCAATTACACGTACAACCATATTTTTAAATGCTCTTAATTCTAGATTTGCAAAAATATCAGAAACATCTACAATTTCTAATGGGTTTCTTAAATCTGGTTTATCTGTTCCATATTTAAGCATAACATCTTCATATTTTAACCTTGGAAATGGGTACATATTAATTTCTTTATCAGAAAATTGTTTAAAAGCATTATATATTACAGGTTCTATACTGGTTAAAACATCTTCTTGGCTAGCAAAACTCATTTCCATATCTAATTGATAAAATTCTCCTGGAGTCCTATCAGCCCTAGAGTCTTCATCTCTAAAACAAGGTGCTATTTGGAAATATTTATCAATTCCAGAAACCATTAACAATTGTTTAAATTGTTGAGGTGCTTGTGGTAAAGCATAAAATTTTTCTGGGTGAAGTCTACTTGGAACTAGATAGTCTCTTGCACCTTCTGGAGAAGAACTTGTAAGTATTGGTGTTTGTACTTCTAAATAATTTCTTTCTACCATTTGACTTCTTAAAAATTGTATAAATTTTGCACGTAATATTAAATTATTTTTTAGTTTTTCAGAACGTAAGTCTAAATATCTATATTGTAGTCTTAAGTCTTCTCTTATGTCTTGATTGCTATTAATCTCAAAAGGTAAACTTAAAGTTCTTTTTCCTAAAATTTTAATTTCTTCAATTTTAATTTCAACTAAACCTGTTTCTAATTTGTGGTTAATAGTTTCTTCATCACGTTTTTTTACAGTTCCGCAAACACTAACTGCGGATTCTACAGGAATATGTGATGCAAAGTCTACATCTTCATCTTTACCTGATGTAACAACTTGTGTTATTCCATACATATCTCTAATGTCTAAAAAGACTAAACCACCTAAATCTCTAATTGTTTCTACCCAACCAAAGATTTCTACTTTTTCTCCTTCATTTTCTAAACGAAGTTCATTACATTTTACTTTTTTGTACTCTGACATATATAAACCTCCTTAATTTTGCAAGGATACAAAAAGTCCCTGCGTATTTTGCAGGGACGAAATTACTTTTCCGCGGTGCCACCCAGCTTGAAAATTCTAGATTTTCCACTTTATTTGATATGCTCCAATATGTTTTACATTTTAGGTTGACCTTCAAAGGCTTACAGCCACGACCTTTGTTCTCTTTTAAGTAACTTCTAAAAGCTTTGTATTGTACTAACGCATTTTATATATTTTATCTTATTTTTATCTGTTTTATTCTAAAATTCCAATTTTATTGGTGCGCCTGGAGGGACTCGAACCCCCGGTCTCGAACTTCGTAGGCTCGCATTTTATCCAGCTAAACTACAGACGCAAATAAAACAGATACTCTATTATTATATAGTAAAAAGTCAAGTTTTTCAATATTTTTAAGAAAATTTATTAAAAAATATTGCAAACATAGAAAAAATGTGTTATGATATATAAGTGTTGAGCAAATAAAATACTCTATAAAAAATAGAGCAATAAGAAATCGAGGCGTAGCGCAGTTGGTAGCGCGCGTGGTTTGGGACCATGAGGTCGCAGGTTCGAACCCTGTCGCCTCGACCAGAATCAAAATTCTATAAGTATTTTAAAATTAATACTTATAGAGTTTTTTCTATCTTAAAACTACTTTAATAGTAATATAAATAGTTTTGCTATGAAATTTTTATCATAAAAATTTATTTCAAAAAAATAATTTATAAAAAGGCTGAAAATTTTCCCAAAAGAAAATATTATTCAAATATTGACTTGTATATACATTTGAGCTATAATATGTATAAGGTGGTCAAAATGAAAAATATAGAGATTTTAAAAAATTATATTGAAAATAATAGTGGAATAATTTTAGCAAGTGATTTAAAAAAATTAAATATTCATAAACAATATTTAAAATTATTGTGTGATGAAGGCTATGTAGAAAGAAAAGAAAAAGGTGTATATGTAAAAAAAGAAAAAAATGTAAATGATTTCTTTTTGATACAACAAAGATATAAAACGGGAATATTTTCACACAATACTGCACTATATTTTTATCATTTAACTGATAGAACACCATTAAAATATGATATGACTTTTAAAAATAATATTAGAGTAAATGATGAAATAATAGAGCCACATTATATAAAAAAGGATAAGTATGAACTAGGAATAATCGAATTAGAATTACAAGATAAAACTACAATAAAAGTATATAATTTGGAACGAACAATTATTGATATATTACGAGATAGAAATAAAATTGATTTACAAATTTTTAATACAGCAATGAAAGAATATATTAAAAGAAAAGATAAAAACTTGATAAAATTGAGCAAATATGCAAAAGAATTTAAAATGGAAAAAATACTAAAAAAATATATGGAGGTTTTGTTATGATAAAAAAATGCAATGAGTTTAAAAGCAAAAATAAATAATATAAAAATAGAACTAGATTTACTTTTTTAGAAGAAACCTAGTTCAATAAACAAAAAATAAATATATAAATATATGATTTATTCTAAAAGCATTGTAGCAAAAAAAAAGCTAGAAGTCAACAAAAATAACAAATAATTTAAAAATTATAACGACTTAAATCTTTAAAAGCAGGGTCATATAAATTTTTACCGTCAAAATTAAATCTAGAACCATGGCAAGGGCAATCCCAAGTTTTATCAATATCGTTCCAAGAAAGAAGACAACCAAGATGTGTACAAATAGGCTTTACAGCAAAAATTTTACCATTTTTATCCTTATAAATACCAACCTTTTCACCATTAATTTCAATAATACTACCAGAATCATTTTTAATTTCAGAAAAGTCCATATTAGATCTTTTAAGTTTATTAAATAAAAGAGAATTGCTAGACTCTACAATCATATTTTTAAACTCATCATAATTTTTAATAGGTTTTAATCTAGAAGACTTAAATAAATACTCATATTTGTTATTCTTCCCAATAATTTTATCAACAACAATATTACTTGCAACATTAGATAAAGTCATACCCCATTTTTTAAAACCAGTACCAACAAAAACATTAGGCATATTAGGAGCAAATGTTCCAATATAAGGAAGTTTATCTAAAGAAATGCAATCTCTAGTATTCCACCTAAACAAGACCTCACAATCTGGATAATATTTTTTAGCAGTAGTTTCTAATTTGCCATAAGTGTCATTATATGAGCTAGGTTTACCAGTTCTGTGGTCTCCGCCACCAATTAAAAGAATATCCTTATTATTAAATTTAGCAGTTCTAAAAGAATAAATAGGATCTTTTGCTGAAATATACATACCATTAAATAAAGCTTTTTTAGTATCAACACCAATTATATAAGAAGAAGACTGATACATTTTTGTAAAATAAAAACCAGGAAAATTTATAAAAGGATAATGTGTAGCAATAATTACATATTTAGATTTTATATAATTATTATCAGTAAAAGTAATTAAATTATCAAAATCTGATTTTAAATCTTTAGCAGTAGTATTTTCGTAAATTTCTCCACCATTATCTAGAATAGATTTACTTAAAAAAGCTAAGTATTTTACGGGGTTAAACTGTGCTTGATTCTTAAAACAAAGTGCTATCTTAATTGGAAAAGGAAGGCCTGTTTTTGTTACAAGTTCTGGTCTGTAACCTAAATCTATAAGAGTATTATATTCTTTTTTTATAATATCAATTTCTTCAGTTTTAGTAGTATATACAAAAGAATTTTGATATTCAAAATCACAATTAATATTTTCATTATCAATAATATTTTTTATATTTTTAATAGCCATTTCATTTACATCTAAATAATCTTTAGAAAAAGCACTGCCATAAGAATTAGCTAAATAATCATAAAATAAACCGTGCTGACTTGTTATTTTTGCTGTAGTATGACCTGTTGTTTTAGAGGAAATAAAATCTTTTTCTAAAATAGTTACCTTAAAGCCTAGTTTAGATAAATAATATCCACAAGTAACACCAAAAATACCAGCACCAATTATACATATATCAGTTTCTAGATTATCATCTAATTTATTTTTAATATTAATATTATCAAAAAGATTTTTATAAGAAAGCCATAAAGAACTCATAAAACTCACCTCAAAAATAGTATAACCACTTTTTTTGAATAAATAACAATTTTTCTGGAAAAATATTAATAATAGTGATATACTAATGTAGAAAATAAAAAACAAGGAGGAAGATTATGGAAGAAGAATTAAAGAAAAAGCTATTTAGAGATGAAACTACAGGTTGGGAAAATCTATCAGAAGAAGAAAGTAATAAACTAAACGAAGTATCTGATAGTTATATGGAATTTTTAAATAAAGCAAAAACAGAGAGAGAATTTATAAAATATGCAAAAGAATTAGCAGATGAAAACGGATATAGAGATATAATGACATTTGAAACATTAAAACCAGGTGATAAGGTATATTTTATAAACAGAAAGAAAAGTATGTATCTTGCAATAATAGGAGAAAACTCTATAGAAAGTGGACTACATATTATAGGTTCACATGTAGATTCTCCAAGATTAGATTTAAAACCAAACCCATTATGTGAAGAAGGTGGGTTAGCGTATTTTAAAACACATTATTATGGTGGAATTAAAAAATACCAATGGACAACAATACCACTTAGTATGCACGGTGTAATTGTTAAAACAAATGGTGAAGTAATAGATATAAATATAGGTGAAGATGAAAAAGATCCAATATTTACAATTACAGATTTATTACCACATTTAGCACAAGAACAAATGGAGAAAAAATTAAAAAATGGAATTGATGGTGAAAACTTAAGTTTATTAATAGGAAGTATTCCATTTAAAAATGGAGATAAAAAAGTTCCAGAAGGTGTTAAATTAAATATATTAAAAATCTTAAATGAAAAATATGGAATAACAGAAGAAGATTTAACAAGTGCTGAAATAGAATTAGTACCAGCATTTAAAGCAAGAACACTAGGGCTAGATAGTAGTATGGTTGCAGCATATGGGCAAGATGATAAAGTATGCGCATATACATCACTACATGCAATGATGGAATTAGGAGAAGTAAAAAATACAGCTATATGTATTTTATCAGATAAAGAAGAAATTGGAAGCATAGGAAATACTGGTATGGAATCACATATGTTTGATTTCTTTATATCAGAAATTTTAAACAAATTAGGCGTAAATAAACCAAATTTATTAGACAAAGTATTTTGTTTTTCAAAAATGCTTTCATCAGATGTCGATGCAGGGTTTGACCCATTATATGCGTCTGTATCAGATAAAACAAATGCAGGTTTTATAGGTAAGGGAATAAGTTTAAACAAATATACAGGTGCAAGAGGAAAATCAGGAGCTTCTGATGCAAATGCTGAGTATGTAGCTTGGGTAAGAAATGTTTTAGAAAAACATAATATTAGATATCAAGTAGCAGAACTTGGAAAAGTAGACATAGGCGGAGGCGGAACTATAGCATACATTATAGCTAATAAAGGTGCAGATGTAATAGATTGTGGTGTACCAGTTCTTTCAATGCATGCTCCATATGAAGTAACAAGTAAATTTGATATTTATTCAGCATATAAAACATATAAAGCTTTCTGGGAAGAGTAGAATTAAAAAATAAAATAGCGTATGAATTACAACATACGCTATTTTAAAATGAAAGAAAAATTATTTAAAATTTTTTAACAAATCAATAATTGAAGAAACAAATGCTTTTTCTTCTTCTGAAAGACTTGCTATTTTTAAATATAAATCCATATCTTTTTTAACATCTGGATGTGTCATAAAAACTCCAAATAAAGTATCTGGTGGAATTCCTAAAATATTCATATATTCTATCAAATTCTGAGTTTTAACACCATTATTACCATTTTCAATTCTAGATATATATTTAAGAGAAATACCTAATTTCTCTGCTAATTCTTCTTGAGTAATTTTTGCCTTTTTTCTATAAGTTTTTAGTATTTTACCAAAATGTTTATCAATTTCTGCTTTTGAAAAAGACTTCATAATAATACCCCCAAAACCTTAAAAATACTATAATTAGTATAACAAGCTAAAAATAATTAATGAACACATTAATACTGAGAGAAAAATATTTGGAAAAATTTTCTAAAATCTCGTACAACTACTTGAAAATATGTGATATATATGATAGTATCAAAACACAAAAGGTACACTATTAGTTATACCCAGAAAAACAAAAGAATATGAGTTAATATACAAAAAAGAAAAGAAGGTATGTTAAATGGTAAGAGATGAAGAATATGTGGACTTTTTAAAGCTAATAGTTTCGTGTATTAGTCAAGGCGATTATTGTTCAGCAAAGGAATTATCTAATTTAGAATTAGAAAAAATGACTAAAAAAGTTAAACAAAAAAAGAAAGATGATTGACTTATTTAACAAAAGTGCTATAATATTTTCATATTGTAAAACACAATTTTAGGAGACTTAAGATGGAGAAGAACGACGAACGGCAAATACAAGAATTAGAAAACATATTAAAGAAAATACACGAAAGAAGAAAGCAAGGTGGAGAAGAAATTATCGTAGATAAAGAAGAGATTTCTGAGTTTATTAAGAAAGAACTAGCTAAAAAAGGATATTACACTTATCCGATATTTTGTGGTAAATGGCGTATATGTATTTGTTGGTAGAGAGACTCTAAAATTTAAGTCAAAGCTTATAGTTTTATATAAGCTAAAACAAATAGTATATCTTTGAAAATTAAGGATATACTATTCTTTTTAATAAAAAATTATCGAAAAACAATAAAAAAGTATTGACAAATAATAAAATATATAATATACTTATTGACAGTTAAAGGAGGAAGAATATGGGAAGTATTATTATAATTAGTGGAATTTTAGCAATTGCACAATCAATACTATTTTGGGATAAAAAACCAGGAATTTCTGTATTTATATTTGTTTTTGCTTGTTTATTATATTTAATATATGTTTTAAATAAAAACAAAAAAATAGAAAACAAGAAAGCATTAATATTAGTCATACCAATTCTTTTATTAAGTAGCACATATTTTATTTTTAACAATACATTATTTAATGTCTTAAATACAGTTGTAATTACAATTTTAGGAATAATAATGTGCATATATGCTTGTAAGAAAAAATTAAATACACCTAAATTTATAAGAAAGTGTAAAGATGTGTTTTTAGGTATGTTAGTACATATAAGTGATTTACTAGACTGTTTTAAGACTAAAAAAGAAAGAGAAGAAAACGAATCTTTAGAAAAAGTGAAAAAAGTAATAAAAGCATTATTTATTTCTTTACCTATTATATTAGTAGTTTTAGCATTATTAATGTCAGCAGATGAAATTTTCCAAGGAATATTTGATGATGTGTTTATTAATATAGGGGAACTTTTAACAGGAGAAGGTATAATAAAATTTCTATCAAGGATGAGTTTTATACTAATAACATTTTTACTATGTGGTGGTTTTATCATAAACCTAGTTAAAAGTGATACATTATTTAATGGAGAAGATGAAGAAACTAAAAAAAGAGAAATTAAATTTGAAAATTTAACAATAAATATGATACTTACTATATTAAATATTATTTATTTAATATTTAGTTTTATACAAATATCAAATTTGTTTATGCATACAAGTAATAATTTAAACTTTGATTATGCAAGTTATGCAAGGCAAGGCTTTTTCCAATTAATGTTTGTTTCATTTATAAATTTTGTGATACTTATAATTGCAAATGTAAATAAACAAGAAAAAACAAAAAGCCAAAAAATATATAATAAAATAATGAGCTTGTTAATAATGGTATTTACAATTATAATAATTATATCAGCATTTTATAGGATGAATTTATATATTGAAACATATGGATATACATATTTAAGGATATTTGTACAATTTATTTTAATTACAGAAATACTAATTTCAATACCAATAATGATAAAATTATTAGGTGCTAAAATTGATTTAGTAAAAACAAGTATTGTAATTACGTGTTTTATGTATTTAATATTAAATTTTATGAATATTAATAACTTTATAGCTAGAGAAAACATTGATAAATATTTAGAAAATAAAGATGATATACATTTTGATTTAAATTATTTACAAAAATTAGGAACAGACGCAATTCCTCAAATAACAAGATTATTAAAAGTAGAAAATGAAAACATAAAAGAAAGGGCAGAAAATTATTTGTTAGGACAAAGAAATACATTAAAAATATTTACAATGTCATGGCAAGAATATAATATATCTAAAAAACAAGCAATTGATATATTAAATGAACTAAATTTACAAAGTAATACATTAACATTAGATAGATAAAGGAAGGTAGTAAAAGATGAAAGTTTTAGGTAAAAAGAGTTTATCTACATTAATTAAAATATTTTTATGGATATTATTTACAGTATGTTTAATAGTTGTAATACTTGGTGGAGTGATACTTATAAAAGATTTTACATTTTTTAAATCAACTAATACACTAAAAACATTAATAATATTATATTTATCAAGCTGGCCAGCAAGTATACTAATAAGCCAGTTTATAGGAATATTTAAGTCTCTAGAAAATAATAATGTTTTTGATAAAAATAATTTAAAAAGACTAAAAATAAGTTATATTTCCTCAATTGTAATGGGGCTTATGTATTTAATAAATAGTGTAATATTATTTTTAAATAAAGAAAATGAAAATTGGATGATTATTTATATGCTACTTACATATATAATAACATTAGTATTTTTAATATTTGGAGTTGGTTTAATAGTGCTTTCTGAAATATATAAAAGAGCTATTAAATATAAAGAAGAAAATGATTTAACAATATAAAAAGGAGGAGTTCATATGTCAATTATAGTTAATTTAGATGTAATGATGGCAAAAAGAAAAATAAGTTCACAAGAACTTTCAGAAAAAATTGGTATAACTCCTGCAAATTTATCTATTTTAAAAACTAATAAAGGAAAAGCAATTAGATTTTCAACATTAGATGCAATATGTAAAGAATTAGATTGTACACCAGGAGATATATTAGAATATAGAAAAAGTTAAGGGTATTTGGAAAATGGAAGAATATAAAGATAAGTTTTATGAATCTTTAAAAAACCAAGAAGAGGTAAAAGATTGTAAATTTTCTAATATAAATGAAAGAGAAATAAATTTAGAAAATTTGGATATTACAAGATGTGAATTTAAAAATTGTAAAATATTAGATTCTAATTTTGATAATTCTAGTTTTAGTAATATAGAATTTATAAACTGTGATTTTTCAAATAGCAGTTTTGTAGGAACATCATTTGTAAGAGTAAAATTTACAAACTGTAAAGCAGTTGGTTGTAATTTTACGGAAAGCAGTTTATTTGATGTAAGTATTAAGGAAAGTAATTTAAAATATATTAATTTTAATCTTACTAATTTTAAAAATACTTTTATTGAAAAAACAAATTTCCAAAGTAGTAGTATTAGTGAAGCAAAATTAAAAACAGTAAGTTTTAAAGAAGATGATTTACAAAATTGCCAATTATTTAAGACAAGTTTAAATAAAATTGATTTTACAACTTGTAATATAGATGGGATAATCGTAGGTTTAGATGATGTTAAAGGTATGATAGTAAATAATATACAAGCAATAGAATTATCTAAATTACTTGGTATAATTATAAAAGATTAATTTTAAGGAGAAGTAACATATGATAAGAAAATTTAAAGAAGAAGATACAACTGTGGTTATGACTATATGGACTAAAGGTAATTTTGAGGCACATAGTTTTATTGATAAAGATTATTGGTTACTAAATTACAATAAAGTAAAAGATGAATATTTAAAAAAATCTGAAACATATGTATATATTGAAAACAATGAGATTAAAGGTTTTATTAGTGTTTTAAATAATGAATATATAGGAGCTCTTTTTATTAAAAGAGAATATAGAAAACAGGGAATAGGTAGAAAATTAATTAATTTTGTAAAAGATAAATATGATAAACTAACTTTAAATGTTTACGAGAAAAACATAAATGCAATTTTATTTTATACAAAGCTTGGTTTTATAAATCAAAAAATACAAATAGATGATAAAACAAATGAAAAAGAATATGTAATGGAGTGGAGAAAAGAAGAGGCTTAAAAATCTTACATTATTGTATAATAAAAAGTAGACACGGGTAGTTAGAAAAAAGTTTTAAATAATTAACATATATGATAAAATTATTTAA
>CALYBF010000020.1 GCA_944393755.1 uncultured Clostridia bacterium
TCTAATGGTTCCATTTCAAACCAAACATCACCATATTGTCCTTTACCACCAGATTGACGAATAAATTTACCTTGAACACGTACTTTATTTCTAATTGTTTCTTTGTAAGCAACTTGTGGTTTACCTACATTACATTCTACTTTGAATTCTCTTTTTAATCTATCAACAATTATATCTAGGTGTAATTCACCCATACCTGCTATAATTGTTTGACCAGTTTCTTGATTTGTATGAACTTTAAATGTTGGGTCTTCTTCTGCTAATTTTCCTAAAGCTATAGCCATTTTTTCTTGTGCTACTTTATCTTTAGGTTCGATAGCTATATCAATAACTGGATCTGGGAATTCCATAGATTCTAGTACTACTGGATGATCTGGATCGCATAAAGTATCTCCAGTTGTAACATCTTTCATACCTACTGCTGCTGCAATGTCTCCAGAATATACTTTTTCTATATCTTGTCTATGATTTGAATGCATTTGAAGAATTCTTCCGATTCTTTCTTTTTTGTCTTTATTAGAGTTTAATACAGTTGAACCTGATTCTAATGTTCCTGAATATACTCTAAAGAAGCATAATTTTCCAACAAATGGGTCTGTTGCAATTTTAAATGCTAATGCTGCAAATGGTTCTGTATCAGATGTTTTTCTTTCTGTTTCATTACCGTTTAAATCAACACCTTTGATATGTGGTATATCTAATGGTGATGGCATATAATCTATAATTGCATTTAATAATTCTTGAACACCTTTGTTTTTGTAAGAAGAACCGCAAGTTACTGGAACTATTGTGTTTGCAATTGTTCCCATACGAAGACCTTTTTTGATTTCTTCTTCTGTTAGTTCTCCTTCATCTAAATATTTCATCATTAATTCTTCATCTTGTTCTGCTGCTGCTTCTATCATTTTTTCTCTATATTCTTTAGCTTGTTCTACCATATCTGCAGGTACATCTGTTTCTTCTATTTCTTTTCCTAAATCATCTTTGTGAACAAATGCTCTCATTTTGATTAGGTCTACTATACCTTTAAATTGGTCTTCTGCTCCTATTGGTAATTGTACTGGAACAGCATTTGCGTGTAATCTATTTTTTAATTGGTCAACACAAAGCATAAAGTTTGCTCCTGTGATATCCATTTTATTTACATATACCATTCTTGGTACTTGATATTTATCAGCTTGTCTCCAAACTGTTTCTGTTTGTGGTTGAACTCCACCTTTGGCAGCTAAAACTGTAACAGCTCCATCAAGAACTCTTAAAGATCTTTGAACTTCTACTGTAAAGTCAACGTGCCCTGGTGTATCTATAATATTTATTCTATTATTTTTCCAGAAACAAGTTGTAGCAGCAGATGTTATTGTGATACCTCTTTCTTGTTCTTGTTCCATCCAGTCCATTGTTGCTTCACCTTCGTGAACTTCTCCTATTTTATGTGTTTTACCTGTATAAAATAAGATTCTTTCAGTTGTTGTTGTTTTTCCAGCATCAATGTGTGCCATTATTCCTATATTTCTTGTTCTTTCTAGTGGGTATTCTCTTCCTGCCATTTTT
Organism: uncultured Clostridia bacterium; assembly: GCA_944393755.1. Lineage (GTDB taxonomy): Bacteria > Bacillota > Clostridia > TANB77 > CAG-508 > CAG-269. The sequence continues at coordinate 1,552 of CALYBF010000020.1, forward strand.
ATATTTCCCCCTTTCTTTTACCATTTATAATGTGCAAATGCTTTATTAGCTTCTGCCATTCTATGTGTATCTTCTTTCTTCTTGAATGCTCCACCGTTTCCAGCTACTGCATCCATTATTTCTCCTGCTAATTTAGCAGCCATTGTTTTTTCATGTCTGTTTCTAGCATATGTGACAAGCCATCTTAAACCTAAAGTTTGTCTTCTTTCTGGTCTAATTTCTAATGGAACTTGATATGTAGCTCCACCAACTCTTCTTGCTTTAACTTCAAGAACTGGCATAACATTTTCTAAAGCTGCTTCAAAAACTTCTAAAGGATCTTTTCCCTCTTTTTCTTTAATAATGTCAAATGCATCATATACTATTTTTTGAGCAACTGATTTTTTACCATCTAGCATTATGTTGTTTACTAATTTTGTAACAACTTTGCTATTATATATTGGATCTGGTAATACTTCTCTTTTTGCTATATATCCTTTTCTTGGCACTATTCTTCCCTCCTTAATTTTTTATATTAATGCTTTAAAGAAAGCATCTAGGTACTCTGAAAAGTTTAAAACTTTTCCGTATAGTGCTATATAATCTATTCTAAATTTAAGTACCTTAAGTTTAGTAAGTATTATATGCACTAATTCAACCTGCTAAACCTAAAGTCTATTTTTTAGGTTTTTTAGCACCGTATTTTGAACGTGCTTGCATTCTGTCTTTAACACCTGCTGTATCTAATGTTCCTCTGATGATATGATATCTAACACCTGGAAGGTCTTTTACCCTACCACCTCTAATTAATACAACACTGTGTTCTTGTAAGTTATGTCCTATACCTGGGATATAAGAAATAACTTCATAACCGTTAGAAAGTCTAACTCTGGCAACTTTTCTTAATGCTGAATTAGGTTTCTTTGGTGTAACTGTTTTTACAACTGTACAAACCCCTCTTTTTTGTGGAGATCTAGCATTTGTTAATCTCTTATTTTTTGAGTTGTATCCATGACGTAATGCTGGAGCTTTTGCTTTAGTTGTTTTTGTTTGTCTTCCTTTTCTTACTAATTGGTTAATTGTTGGCACTTAAATTTCACCTCCTGTTTCTTGTTTTCTAAATTTATTCTTTGTTACGGAAATGCATAATACATACATTTTACTATAACGAATTCTATTTTATCACGTAGTTACCAATAAGTCAAGAAAAACTTGGAATTTCTTTCAAGTTTTTTGTTATACTAATAACGTAAACAAAAATACTATTTTTCTTTAAATTTTAAAAATGTAGTTTATTTTTCCTTTGTTTTGTAGTAGAATATATAAAGAAATATTTTAATTAAAATATTTTCATTTAAAATTACCTTTAAGGGGGTATCTTTATGGAAAAATTAAGAGTTGCAATTGTTGGTGCAACAGGTCTTGTTGGTAGGACTTTTCTAAAAGTTTTAGAAGAAAAAAAATTACCAATCGAAAGTTATACTTTATTTGCAAGTAAGAAAACTGCAGGTACTAAGCTTTCTTTTTTAGGAAAGGAATATGAGGTTCAAGAATTAACTGAAAATTCCTTTGATTCTGGTTTTGATTATGCTTTATTTTCAGCAGGTGGAGAAGTTTCTAAAAAATATGCTCCAATTGCTGCTAGTAAAGGTTGTATAGTAATTGATAATAGTAGTTATTTTCGTATGGATAAAGACGTACCTTTAGTAGTTCCAGAAGTTAATTTCGAAGATGTTTATAATAACAAAGGAATTATTGCAAACCCAAATTGCTCTACTATTCAAGCAATGCTTCCATTAAAAGCTTTAGATGATAAATATAAAATAAAAAGAATTGTATATTCTACTTATCAAGCTGTTTCCGGTGCTGGTAAAGATGCTTTAGATGATTTAAAAAACGAAGACGGTTCTAAACCTTTGAAGAAGTTTCCATATCCTATTTTTGATAATTGTATTCCTCACATAGATTCATTTTTAGATAATGGATATACTAAAGAGGAAATGAAAATGATAAATGAAACTAGAAAAATTTTACACAGACCTAATTTAAAAATAACAGCAACTACAGTTAGAGTTCCTGTTTCAAATTCTCATTCTGAATCAATAAATGTTGAATTTGAAAACGACTTTGACTTAAGTGATTTAATAAGAACTTTAAAAGATTTTCCAAATATCATTGTTGTTAATGACCCAAGTAATAATAAATATCCTATGCCTATTTTATCAAATGGTCATGACGAAGTTTTTGTTGGTAGGATTAGAAGAGATGATAGTGTTAAATCTGGTGTTAATTTGTGGGTTGTTGCTGATAATATTAGAAAAGGTGCTGCAAGTAACGCTGTTCAAATCCTTGAAAAATTAATTACAAAGAAATAATAATTTTTTTTAAACTCTAGTTATATTATAATTAGAGTTTTTTAATTTAGACTAAACCATTTGCAATTTTAATTTTTCTAACTCTTTTTTACTTATTCCCGTTGCTTTCATTATTATTTCATAATCAACATTTTGTGCTAACAAACCTTTTATTATTTTTATTGCTCCTCTTCTCTCTCTTGTTTTTGCTTCTTCTTCAATTATTTTTTTAAATGCTTTGTGAACTACCCATTGTCTAAAGCCAATGGGTAGTTCACTAAATTAAAAAACATTTTTTATTTTTGTAAAAAATATATTATCACAATAAAAATTTAATTACAAGTTTTTTATTTAATTTCCAATGACTTTTCATCGCAAATTTCGACATTTTTTGTCGAAAAAACCTAATTATTATTGATTAATAATTAGGTTCTTTATTATTAAAATATATCGTTCATATTATATAAACCTGTCTCTTTAGTTACAATAAACTTTGCAGCTTTAAGAGCTCCTTCTGCAAATACTTTTCTTGAATATGCTTTATGTGTTATTTCAAATTCTTCGTTTTCACCAAAGAATTTAACACTATGTTCTCCTACTATATTTCCACCTCTTATTGATGAAAAACCTATTTCATTTTTAGATCTTTTTTCTCTTTTTTGTAATCTTTCAAAATTATATTCTTTCTTTTCATCTAAAACATCATTTATTGCATTTGCTAAAAGTATTGCAGTTCCACTTGGTGCATCTATTTTTCTGTTATGATGTGTTTCTACTATTTCTATATCTGTATTTGTTAAAACTTTTGCAACTTCAGCTACTATTTTTGCCATTAAGTTTATATCAAAAGACATATTAGAACTTCTAAATATTGGTATTTCTTTTGAAAATTCCTCTATCTGTTCTATTTCTTCTTTTGAAAAACCTGTTGTCGCAATTACAATTGGTACTTCATTTGCCACAGCATATTTTAATATTTTAAATGTTGCAACAGGTACTGAAAAGTCTATTATTACATCTACTTTTTCTTTTATTTCTTCTATTTTAGAATAAATAGGAAATTCTCCTTCTAAACTTTCTTTTATATCTACACCACATACAACATTAAATTCTTCATTTTCTTTTATAACACTTAAAAGTTCATTTCCCATTTTTCCGCTTGCACCATTTATTAATACGTTCATATCTTTCACCTTTTCTTTTTTATTTTATTAAATTATGTTTTTTCATAATTTCTTTCATTTTTTCTTTATTTTTATCTGATAATTCTATTAATGGAAGTCTTGGTTTTCCAAAATCATATCCCATTAAATTTAGTGCGTATTTTACAGGTATTGGGTTTACTTCTGAAAATAGTGCGTCTATTAAATCTATTACTTCTAATTGCATCTTGCACGCTTCTTCTTGTTCTCCATTAAAATATTTATGTGTCATTTCACTTGTATATTTTGGCATAACATTTGATAATACTGATATTACACCTTTTCCACCAAGTGATAATACTGGTATTATTTGGTCATCATTTCCTGAATAAATATCTAAATTATCTCCACATATACTTGCAATTTTTGCTACTTGTGATATGTTTCCACTTGCTTCTTTGATTGCTACTATATTATCTATTTTAGATAATTCTAAACAAGTTTCAGGAGCTATGTTTACACCTGTTCTACTTGCTACACTATACATTATAATTGGTAAACTTACTGCTTTAGCAATTGCTTTATAATGCTCAACTAGACCTTTTTGTGTTGTTTTGTTATAATATGGTGTTACAACAAGTAAAGCATCTGCTCCTACACTTTCAGCATATTTTGACATCTCATTTGCTGATTTTGTATTATTACTTCCTGTTCCAGCAATTACTTTTACTCTTTTACCAACCTTTTCAATTGCAAATTTTATTGTTTCTTTTCTTTCTTGTTCTGACATTGTTGATGATTCTCCAGTAGTTCCACAAACTATTATTGCGTCTACCCCTTCTTTTACTTGTTCTTCTAAAAGTTTTCCGAATTCTTCAAAATTAACTCCATCTTCTGTAAATGGTGTTGCTATTGCTGTTCCACAACCTTTAAAAATAGTTTCTTTCATAAACTCTCTCTCCTTTCTATTTTATTAATTTTTTATGTAATAAATTAACTGTTTCTTCATTAATCTCATCTACCACAATTTCTATTTTTGATTGTGTTAGACTTATTTTTATGACTGCCACATTATGTTTTTTAAGTAAGTCCATTGTTTGATTTAATATAGTATTATCTTGTGTTATTCCATATCCCACAATTGTTATTTTAACAAAATCTTCTAATACTATTTCATATTCTGGAAATTTACTATCTAATAATTCTTGTACTTTATTTAGTTCTGCTTTTTTTATTCTGAATTTGAAAGAATCACTATCTCTTTCAAACCACTCTACTATTATGTTTTGTTCTAATAATGCTTTATAAACAGTATATCCTTGCTCTGGTGTTACTCCTTTTTTATTATTCATTATTACTGTAATTAGATTATCATTTTTTACTATACTTTTTACTTCACTTGTTTCTATTCCTTTACATACTCTAGTTCCACCTTCGTCTGTAAAAGTAGATTTTGCAATTATATCATTTCCAAACTTTTTTCCTATTTGTATACATCTATTATGTAACACTTTTGCTCCCGCATCTGCTACTTCTTGCATTTCATCAAATGTTATTTCATCTAACCTTTTTGCCATTGTTACCATATTAGGGTCGCTAGAATATATTCCATCTACATCTGAAAATATATAACATTTATCTGCATTTATTGCTGCTTGTATTGCAACTGCTGTTGTATCTGAACCACCTCTTCCTAATGTTGTTATATCATTATTTTCATTTATTCCTTGGAAACCTGCTACTATTACAACATTTCCTTTTTCTAATTCTTCTTCTATTCTCTTTACATATATGTTTTCTATTCTAGCATTTCCATATATAGCACTTGTTTCGATTCCTGCTTGCCAACCTGTTAATGATATTGCTTTACAACCCATCCTATTTAACAATATACTTAGTTTTGATATTGTTACTTGTTCTCCTGTTGATAATAGCATATCCATTTCTCTTTCATTTGGCACAGCAGATAGTTCTTGTGCCTCTTTTATTAGTCTATCTGTTGTCTTTCCTTGTGCTGATACTACTACTACTATATTTTTTGCTTCTTTTTTTAAACTTATTATTTTTTCAGCAACAACATTTAATTTAATATTATCCGCTACTGAACTTCCTCCAAATTTTAATACTAATGTGTCCATTTCCTCACAACCTTTTCTGTTTTTGTCCCTTTTTTGGCGATACAAAATACAATTTCTATAATAATTATATTTTAATATAGTATAGTTTACCACATTTTATAACGAATATCTACTATTTTAAGATTATATTTTAATTTATTTATTCATTTTTTCATTGTTTTTTCTTATTTTTATTTTTAGAAAAAATAAAAACCCTATCTAGGGTTTTAAGTGCAAACTAATTTATTCTTGTTTTGTTTGTAATACTTAGCAATAAGGTCATCTAACTCAATACTAAGTTTATAAGTTATATTATAATCATCACCTTGTTCAATACTTTTATTTAATTTATCTCTTAAAACACAAATTTCATCATTTAACATATTTATCTCTCCTTTTTATTTATTATCTTTCGTATGATTATAAATTAACACACAAAAATTCTTAAGTCAAGTATTTTCAATGTTTTTTGTCAACTTTCGTATGTCAAGAAAACAGAAAATTCGACAAATATAAATAAGAAAAAACGGCATTTTTAAATTTATATTAAAAATACCGTTTTAAAAACAAAATTTTTATCTACTTTTCTACTTATTTTCCACAATAGAAAGTACCATTTTATCTTCTTTAAATACATCTTTTAACAATTGATTTAAATATTCGATATTTATAGTCTCAATATTTTCTAAATAGTCAAAACTACAAATACCTCTAAAATAATCAGCTAAAAACATTCTCGAAACATTCTGTACATCATCATATTCTCTAACATAATTACCATAACACATTTTCTTAATTCTCTCAAAATCTAATTCATTTATACCTTCTTCTTTTAGTTTAGTTACTGTTTCTTTAAACTTAGTAAATACTTCTTTAGGGTTACTAGAAATACCACTAATTAAAATATGAGCATAACCTTTACCAAACTCATAACTTAAAGACTGTTCTCCAAAAATAATGCTATCTTTATATAATTCTTGGTAAAGACTAGAACTTCTACCTAAAATAAGATTTAATAAAATATCTATCCCAATATCTTTTTTTACAATAAAAGATTTATCTTCTTTATTATTATTTTCTACATCTTTAATTCCTATAGTATACATAGGAATACTAACTTCTAAATTTTGTACCACTTCTTTTTTAACGATAGAATCTGGCTCTTCAGGATATATTCTTTTAATCTCTCCGCTTGGTTTATTTGTAATTAATCTTTTCTTAACTTCTTCTAATAATTTTTCTGGTTCAAAATCTCCCGAAATAACCATTACCATATTAGAAGGGTGATAAAAAGTCTTATAACATTTATATAATATTTCTTTATCTATTTTACTTATTGTCTCTTTAGTACCTGTTATATCTATTTTAATAGGGTTATTATGGTACATTGCTTCTAATGTATTTAAATAAACTCTCCAATCTGGATAATCATCATACATACTAATTTCTTGACCAATTATTCCTTTTTCTTTTTCCACATTTTCATCTGTAAAATATGGGTGTTGTACATAGTCCATTAATTCGTCCATTGCTTCATAAAAATTATCAGTACACTCAAATAAATAAGCTGTATGGTCATTTGTTGTATATGCATTTGCATTAACACCTAAAGCTGTTAAAACATCTAAACTATTAGTACCATTTTCTTGCTCAAACATTTTATGTTCTAAAAAATGAGCAACTCCATTTGGTACTTCTGTTACATCTTGTTCTCCTGGTACTATAAATTTATTATCATTTGAGCCGTAATTAGTACCCCATATCATATATTTTTTCTGGATATCTTTTTTAGGAATAATCATTACAGTCAAACCATTTTGTAATTTTTCTATATACAACTTTTCTTTAACCTTTAAATTTTCTATTACTTGCATACGACTTCTCCTTTCAAATAATTAATTTCTTAAAAAATAAATTGTGTTTATTGAAACTCTATTTGCAATATCTAAAATATCTTCTTTTTTAATATTTTCTATAATTTTAATATAGTCATTTACAGAAACACTAACACCAGTTAATTCTTGTCCAAAATAATAAATCACTTCTGTATCTTGTTCATCTCCAATAGTCTTAATAGCTGAGATTACTCCTTTTTTATTGTCTTCTATATCTTCCTCAGTAAACTTGCCTTGTTTCATATCTTCAATTTGTTCTTTTATTAAATTTAAAGCTTTTTCATAATTAGATATTTCAATACCTGAATTTATAAAAATAATATTTTTATATCTTAAATAACTAGAAGAAGCAACATAAGCTAAATTTGCTTTTTCTCTTACATTTTGGAATAGTTTTGAATTTGCAGAACCACCTAATAAACTATTATAAAGTAAAGTAAAATATTTTTGTTCATCATTACTTAAATTTACATCTAAACCAATTACTAATTTCCCTTGTGTTACATCCATTTTTTCTGTAACAATATTTTCTTCTTTAACTTCTTTTTCTTCATTAGTTGGAAAAACACAATCTGGCGTTCTTTCTTTTAAACTTTTAACATTTTCATTATCCTCAATTAATTTTTCTGCCTCTTTACTAACATTTCCAGATAGGAATATATCAATTTTACAAGTATTAATTAATTCTTTATAATACTCATATAAGTTTTTTCCATCTATTTTATCTAAATCTTCTATATAACCAAACTTATATAAACCAAAAGGCTTATCTTTATACATCTCTTCAGTACATCTTTCGATTGCGTATTTTGCTTTATTATCTTTTTTACCTTCTATTTTTCTTTTCAAATTATTTTTTTCTTGCTCTAAATATTCTTCTTTAAAACTCTCATTTTCTATATATGGGTTAAAAGCTATATCTAATAAACTTTCTATTATTGTTTTTAAAGTATTTTCATTTACGTTTGGTAAATAATTATCATTAATGCTTTCTATATAAAACTTTAAAACTTGGTTATCACCTGTTTTATCAATACCACAATCAAAACTAGCACCATATAATTCTTCCATTTTTTTACTAATTTCTTCTTGTGAATTCATTGTTTTACTACCTCTTCTTAAAAGCAAAGAAATTAGTGCATTTTTTGTTACATCTTCTCTAGTTATTTTTTTAGTTAAAAATAACGCAAATAAATTTGTTTTAAATTTATCTGTATTTAATATATGGACTTTTATACCTTTTTTAATTTCTTTTACATTTTGTTCCATTTAAAGACCTCCTTTTTTCTCTTATATTATACACCAAAAAATAATTTTTTATATATTTTTTCAAAAATAAAATTGGAAGTATAAATATACCCCCAATTATATGCGTATTAATTAAACTTTCTTTTTCTTGCTGCTTCTGATTTTTTCTTTCTCTTTACGCTAGGTTTTTCATAATGCTCTCTTTTACGTACTTCTTGAAGTACTCCATTTCTAGCACATTGTCTTTTAAATCTTTTTAAAGCATCTTCTATATTACCATTATTAACTTTTATCTCTGACATTAAAATTCCCCTCCTTCCGGTCCATACAAAAAAGTATGTGGGATAACCCTTATAACGTTATTTATTATACATTAAAATAGCATATTTTGTCAATAGAAAAACATTAAAATGGTATCAAACTTCTCAAAAAGCCATTTGTAGCAGGTATAAACCATAAAATAATTCCTAAAATAATAACTATAACAAGAGTTATTATGGCTGCCATCTTATCCTCTTTTTGAATTTTTCTTGGTCCTTCTTTTTTTATATTTCTCTTTCTAAAAACTTCTTTTAATAAATCTACAATAGACATAAAAGTTCCAACTTTATGTTGCTTTGTATTAGTTTGTTCATTATTTATATTTTCAGTTCTATAATTATCTGTTTTCTGTTTGTTTTCTATTGTTTTTCTATTATTAGAAGTGTTAGTATTGTTAAAACTTTTTTCTTTTTCTAGTTCCAAATCATATTGTTCTCTTAAAAAGCTACTAGACAAAACTTTATATGCCTCGTTTAACTCTTTTATTTTTTCTTCTGCATATATTCTTTCTTCTCCTTGATATAAATCAGGATGATATTTTTTTACTAAAACTTTATATGCTTTTTCTATAACTTCTGTTGAAGCTTTTGGTGTTACTTCTAATAAATCATAATAATTTTTCATAAAAATTTTCCTTTCATCTCTTTTGTAACTATTTTATAATAAAAAGTTTTAAATATCAATAAAAATTTGTAATTAATCAAAAAGACTGCCTTATTTATTTTTATAAAACAGCCTTTTATATTTTTATTGTTCATTAAATATTGCTTCAAACTCATCTGCTTCGATTTTTTCTTTTTCTAACAATATTCCTGCAACTTGATGTAATTTATCTACATTTTCAGAAAGAATTTGTTTTGCTCTATTATAACCTTTATCAACAATTTTCTTTGTTTCTTCATCAATTACTGCAGCTGTTTCTTCTGAATATTCTTTAGTATGCCCAAAATCTCTTCCTAAAAATACTTCCTCTTGTCCTTGTCCTAATGTTAATGTTCCTATCCTATCACTCATACCATATTTAGTAACCATACTTCTTGCAATCTTTGTTGCTCTTTCAATATCATTACTTGCTCCTGTTGATATATCGTTTAGTATCAAGCTTTCTGCTACTCTACCACCAAGAAGTGATACTATATTTTCTTCCATTTCTGTTTTTGACATAAATGATTTATCTTCTGTTGGTCTATACATTGTATATCCACCTGCCATACCTCTTGGTACTATTGATATTTGATGTACAGGGTCTTGTGTTTCTAAGAAATGACTTACTACTGCATGACCTGCTTCGTGATATGCAACTAATCTATTTTCTTTATCACTTCTAACTTTTGTTTTCTTTTCTGGTCCCATTGTTACTTTAACCATTGCATCTTCTATTTCTTGCATACCTATTTCATTTAAGTTTCTTCTTGCTGCTAAAAGTGCCGCTTCATTTAAAACATTTTCCAAATCTGCACCTGCAAAACCTGAAGTGTTTTTCGCAATTACTTTTAAGTCAACATCATCTGCAAGTCTTTTCTTTCTACTGTGAACTTCTAATATTTGTTCTCTTGCTTTAACATCTGGCATACCTACTACTATTTGTCTATCAAATCTTCCTGCTCTTAAAAGAGCTTTATCTAATACATCTGGTCTATTTGTTGCTGCTAATACTATTACACCTTCATTTTCAGCAAAACCGTCCATTTCAACTAATAATTGGTTTAATGTTTGTTCTCTTTCATCATGTCCACCACCTAAGCCTGCACCTCTTTGACGTCCCACTGCATCAATTTCATCTATAAATATAATACAAGGTGCATTTTTCTTTGCTTGGTCAAATAAGTCTCTAACTCTAGATGCACCAACACCAACAAACATTTCGACAAAGTCTGAACCACTTATTATAAAAAATGGTACTCCTGCTTCTCCTGCTACTGCTTTTGCTAAAAGAGTTTTACCTGTTCCTGGTTGACCTACAAGTAATACTCCTTTTGGTATTCTTGCACCCATATCTGTAAACTTTTTAGGGTTTTTCAAAAATTCAACTATTTCTTCTAATTCTTCTTTTTCTTCATCAACACCTGCGACATCATCAAAAGTTATTCTATTCTTATCAGCAGGTGTCATCATTCTAGCTTTACTTTTACCAAAAGACATAGTCTTTCCGCCTGGGTTTCCTTGTCCTGCTCCACCCATCATTAAGAACCAGAATATAAAGAAGATTATTAATAGACCAAATGGTGTTAAGAAACTAAGTACAGTTACAAATATTGATTGAGACTTTTCTTCTAAAGTAAAAGCTCCTTCTTTCAAATATTCTTCAGTATAAGTCATAAAGTTTCCTACATCTGGTATATTTACTTCTTTTTTAATTTTATCATCTTTTAATGTTACCATAGCTGTTGTTCCATCAGCTTGTATTTCAATATCTTCTACATTTCCATTATTGATATTTGTTATCAATTCTGAATATTTAAGTTTAGCATCACTATTTTCAACTATTGATGATAAAACAACAATAAAAATTACCCCTATTATTAACCACATTGCTAATGTTTTAATTCCGTTTTTCAAAATAATTCCTCCTCTTGTTTTTTCTTTACATCACATTTCTATTTTCTTATAACACATATTTTTTTGTTTGTAAACAATTTTTTTATGACGTTTTTATTACAAACAAGCAAGTTTTATAAGATTCTCTACGGCTACTTAATTTTCCTTAAGAAAATAAATTTTATGATTTTTTACTAAAATTTTTATATTCTTATTTGGTGTTAAATATTTATTACCAATATTATTTTCACAAAGTTTTATTACATCATCTATATGTACTTTTGATATTTCTTTACTACTTCCAAATAACCTTGTTATAGTATATAAGATTATCCTTGATTTTATTACTTTTTCTTGTTCATTAAATTTTTTTAAATCTAATACTATTTCATCTTCTTTTTCACTTATTAATAATTCTTTAAATGTATCTAGAAGTACATTTTCTATATAATTTTCTTCATCTAATACTACTTCTGATAATCTATTTAATGTCTCAATAATGTTAGGATTAAATTCCTTCTCTATATACGGAATCACTATATTCCTAATTTTATTTCTAGTATAAATATTTTCAAAATTAGTTTTATCTATTCTAGGTTTTAATTTTTTTTCTTCACAATAATTTTCTATTTCAAATCTTTCACACTCTATTAATGGTCTTATATATTTACCTCTTTTAACTTCTATTCCTTTTAGCCCAGATATTCCACTTCCTCTTAATATATTCATTATAATTGTTTCGGCCTTATCATTTTTATTATGTGCTATAGCAATTTTATTAGATTCTGTTTCTTTTAAAATCTCATCAAAAAATTCATATCTTGCGTATCTTCCAGCTTCTTCTGTTCCTGTTTTATTATTATTAGCCATTTTTTTAACATCTATACTTTTTGAATAAAAAGGAATTCCATTTTTTGCAGAATATTTTCTAACATATAATTCATCTTCTTTAGCTTCTTTTCTAATCATATGGTTTACGTGTGCTACACAAAAATTAAAATTAATTATTTTTTTCTTTTTTAAATCATTTAAAATATTTAACATTGCCATTGAGTCTGGTCCACCTGATACAGCTAATACTATATTATCTCCTTCTTCTATTAAATTATATTTTTTAATTGTTTCTAATACTTTTTCTTCCATACAAATCTCCTAACAAAATAAAATAAGTAATATTTAATATTACTTATTTTACTATATTTATCAAGTGTTTTCAAGTTTATTTTTCTATCACATTAAATCTATTTTACAATTCTTAATACTTCATTTAAAGCTATTCCTGTTCTTTCTGCTATTTCTTTAGCTGACATTTTGCTTTTAAATAATGATTTTATTATATTTTGCTCTCCAAATTTTCTTCCTTCTTTTCTACCTTCTTTTCTGCCTTCTTTTCTAGCCTCTTTTATTTCTTCTTTTCTTACTTTTTTTCCTTCTTCTTCTATTATTTTGACAAATGCTTT
>CALYBF010000021.1 GCA_944393755.1 uncultured Clostridia bacterium
TCAGAAGCTGCAAAAACACTATCAGAGAACATAATATATGGGGGAACAATAATAGTATTATTTATAATACTAAGAATTGCACTTGTATTTGTAACACTAATTGCAAATTGGGTAACAGAATTACCATTTTTAAAACAAGTAAATAAAACAGGTGGAATTATATATGGGCTATTAAGAGGTATATTAATAGTATATTTAGTTTTATTATTAGTAAATTTAGTAATAAGCTTAAACCCTCAAAGTGGTATGAATCAAGCAATTAGCGAAACATATTTAACAAAACTAATGATGGAATATAATGTTTTTAATTTATTTTTCTAAAAAATATGTATATTAGTTGATATTTAAAGTGAATTTTGTTATACTTGTAACATAAAAAAATTAGGAGTTGAGAATTTTGAAAAATAATAATAGAAACAAAGGAAAAAATATAAAAAATAATACAAGAACAAAACAAACTATGAATAGAAGAAAGAAAAAAAGAGTATGGCCTAAAGTATTTTTAATTATTTTATTAATATTATTAATAGCAGGTGGAGTATTTGCATATAAAGTTTATAAAAATGGTGGTGGACTTACAGGAATATTAGCAACAGCAGTAGGGCACGATGAAAACACTAAGAAAAGTTTAGAAGAATTTAAATGTTTAGTTTTAGGAATAAGCACAGACGAAGAGGGAGCACTTCTTACTGATACAATAATGGTAGCATCATATAACCCAAATACACAAAAAGCAACATTATTATCTATTCCAAGAGATACTTTTACTGGAACAAACCCAGCAAAAGCAACACCATATCAAAAAATAAATTCTGTATACAGTAGAAAACAAGATCCACAAGATGTTTTAGATGCAGTAAATAAAGTAACAGGTCTAAATTTAGAATATTATGTAATAGTAAAAACAGAAGGTTTTATAAAATTAGTTGATGCAATAGGTGGAGTTACATTTAATGTACCAATAGATATGGACTATGATGATACACATCAAGATTTACATATACACTTAAAAGCAGGAGAACAATTACTAGATGGAGACAAAGCAGAACAATTAGTGCGTTTTAGACACAATAATGATGGTACTTCATATCCAGAAGAATATGGAGACAATGACGTAGGAAGGATGAGAACACAAAGAGAATTTATGATGGCAGTAATAAAACAGACAGCAAAAGTTGAAAACATATTCAAATTAGGTGAGATTTTAGATGTAGCAGAAGAAAATGTAATAACAAATATAAATTTTGATGTTGCAAAAGATTATATACCATATGCAGTAGAATTTAATACAGAAAACTTACTTACAGCTGTACTTCCAGGAGAAAATACAAATAAAAACGAAGTTGGAACTTGGGTATTTGTAGCAGATGAAGAGGAAACTGCACAATTAATACAAGAATTATTCTATGATAGAGACAAACCAGAAGAAGAAGCAACAGAAGGAAATACTACAAATAATACAAATACAGCAGGAACAAGTTCAGTTTCAACAAAAAGTAAATCAGAAATAAAAATAGAAATAATAAATGGTACAGGAGTAAGTAAAAACTTACAATTAGCAGTAGATGATTTAGAAGATGCAGGATATAAAGTAACAAGAACAGGAAATACTAATACAACTTCAAAGACAATAATAATGAATAAGAAAAATGTTAGTGGAGCTGTGTTAGAAGGAATAGAAAATACAATAGGAATAGGAACAATAGAAGATACAGAATCTAGTTCAAGCAAAGTTGATGTAACAATAATTTTAGGAAGAGATTATAATAATAAATAAAAAATAAAGATAAGTTGCTAAATTTTCTAGCAACTTATCTTTAAAACAAATTATCAAATTATTTATTCTAGATAATTTAATCATTATCATTTTTGTTTTCAGTAATTTCAATGGTTTTAGTAATACCTTTCTTAGATTTAGAAAGTTTAAAAATAACGATAAATAAAATTATACCAATTGATATTGTAGAGCCATAAATAATATAAGTAATTAAATTAGATTTTTCTACATCATTTGCAGCAATTAAATCACTTGTATAACTAACTCCATTAAGATTATAAGTAACTTTACCCAAAATTTGTCCTTCTCTAATAGGAGCAGTAATTTTATCATCATTAACAACAACTTGTGTAGCATCTGTTAAAAAATCATTAGAAGTATTTACTAAAACTGGTAAATCTTCAGAAATTAATAAATTTAAATTTTTAGTATCATTAGTAGCATTTTTAACAGTAATAGTTGTAATAACATCATTTTCATTATAAATATTTTCTATCTTATAATTAGAAAATATATAATCATAAACATTTCTTGTATCTAAAAATCTATTATCACTACCTAAAATAACACAAATTACTTCTAAATCATTATTATAAGCAGAAGAAACCAAACACTCCTTAGCCTGGCTGGTAAAACCAGTTTTACCAGTAGAGGCATATTGGTAATAATTATCATTTCCTGCAATTAAAAGCTCATTTGTAGAATTATATTTTCTAGGTTCACTCATATTTGTAGCGGGAATAGCACAAGAAGCTTTTCCACTTATCTTCCTAAAAGTTTCATTTTGTAGGCAATATTTCATAATATAAGCTAAATCATAAGCAGTAGTGTAATGGTTTTCATCTTGTAAGCCATAAGGGTTAGTAAAATGAGTATCACTTAAACCTAGTTCATTAACTTTAGTATTCATCATAGACACAAAACTTTGGACAGAGCCACCAACATATTCAGCAAGGACATTTGCAGCATCATTAGCAGAGTGGACAAGTAAAAGTTCTAGTAACTGTTCAATAGTAAACTCTTCTCCAATCTGGATATCAGCAGTAACATAACCTTGGGGAATAGTAGAAATAGCATTATAACTAGCAATTGTCTTATCATTTAAATTACAATTTTCTAAAACAATAATAGCAGTTACAATTTTAGTAGTACTTGCTGGATACATTTTTTGCTTCTCGTTTTTACTAAAAAGAGCTTTATTAGTCCAATTATCTATTACATAACAAGTAGCAGTATTGCTAATTGTTGGAGTATCAGAAGCACAAGAAATATATAAATATGAATTTATAAAAATAATTAAAAATGCCAAAAGCATTATAATAAAAATTTTTTTAAACTTTATTGCTTTCATTAAAAACTCCTTATTAATTTATTATTTTTTACTAAAATAAATTTATATTATTTAAAATAATATACATTATTTCGACAATTTTTTCAATAAAATGTAAATAAATAAAAAAATAAATATCGAAAATAAAAAATAAAAATAAAGAAAGGTGTGGTAAATATGAAATACATTAATAGAAAACAAAAGAAAATATTAATTATAGTAATTACTATTATAACAATAGGAGTAGCATATTATGCATATACTTCATTTGGTAGAAATGATTTTACAATAGAAAGTTCAGAATTAGAAACAAATGGTGTAAATGAAGAGGATGGTAGCAAAGTCGAAAATGGTGTTGGTAGTGAAGAAAAAGAAGATGAAAATAATAAAAATAAAATAATAGTACATATATCAGGAGAAGTTAAAAACCAAGGAGTAGTAGAATTAGAAGAAAACAGTAGAGTAAATGATGCTATAGAAAAAGCAGGGGGAGTAACAGAAAATGCATATATGAAAGATATAAATTTAGCATATAAATTAGAAGATGGTATGAAAATATATATACCAAGTAAAGAAGAAGTAGAAAATAATAAAAATAACGGTAGTGATACAAGTGGTAGTAGTTTTTATTGTAATAATGGATATTATAGTTCTTACGAAAACATAAGCGGAAGTTCAAATGTAAATAGTAAAAAAGATGAAAGTAATAAAAAAGTAAATATAAATACAGCAAATAAAGAAGAATTAGATACTCTGCCAGGGATAGGAGAAGCAACGGCAGATAAAATAATAGAATACAGAAATAAAAATGGAAAGTTTAAAACAAAAGAAGAAATAAAAGAAGTAAGTGGAATAGGAGACAGTAAATATGAGAGAATAAAAGACCTAATAGAAATTTGAGAATTTTGGGGACGGGGCATTTTTTTCTCATTTTTACATTTATTTCCAAAGTAAAAAAAATGCCCCGTCCCTAATTTTCTCATTTTCTCTTGACAATTTCTTTTTTTAATAGTAAAATGTTAGCGTAAGCTAACAAAAAGGAGAAAGTTATGAAAATTAGTAGTTCTCAAGAAGAATATTTAAAAACGATTTATCTTTTAGAAAAAAACAATAAAAAAGTTAGAGTTACTGATATTGCTGAAAGACTTAAAATAACTAAGCCTAGTGTAAATAAAGGAATAAATAATTTAAAAGATATAGGGCTTGTAAATTATAAAGCATATGGAAATATTTCTTTAACAGAGGAAGGAAGAAATTTAGCGATTGGAATTATAAAAAGGCAAGACATTTTAGAAATGTTTTTAGTAAATGTTTTAGAAATAGAAAAAAACAAAGCAATAGAAGAGGCAAAAGCTTTAAAATATGCAATATCGGAAGAAACAGCATCAAAACTTGATAAATATATAACAAAGGTATTACACCTTGAAGAATTAGAGTGTGGATATAATATAAATAATGAAAAATGTAGAAATTGTTTAAGGGTTACTTTAAACAAACAAAACAAAAAAGAAAAATAATATATATAAAATGTAAATAATTTAAATGGAGGATATAAAAAATGTTAGAACTTAAAAGTGTATGTTTTACAAGAGATAATAAAAAAATATTAGATAATATAAATTTAAAAATAGATACTGATAAATTTATAGCAATAACAGGGCCAAATGGTTCAGGAAAATCTACTTTAGTTAAAATGATTATGGGGATAGAAAAACCAGATTCTGGAAATATTATTTTTGACGGGATGGATATAACAAATTTAAAAATTAATGAAAGAGCAAATTTAGGAATTAGTTTTGCTTTTCAACAACCTGTGAAATTTAAAGGAATTACTGTTTATGATTTACTAAAAATTGCTTCTAAGAAAAATATTACTAAAAAAGAAGCGTGTGAGGTTTTATCAAGAGTAGGACTTTGTGCTAAAGAATATGTTGATAGAGAAGTAAATGGTTCTTTATCCGGTGGTGAACTAAAAAGAATAGAAATTGCAACTGTAGCTCTTAGAGGTTCTAAACTTGCTATTTTTGATGAGCCAGAAGCAGGTATTGATTTATGGAGTTTTAATAATTTGATAGAAGTTTTTGAAAATATGAGACAATTAGTTAAAGGTACAACTTTAATTATTTCACATCAAGAAAGAATATTAAATATAGCAGATGAAGTTATTTTGATGAAAAGAGGTAAAATAGAAAAGGTAGGAAGTAGCAAAGAAATTTTAGAAAACAGTATAAAAAATAGTATTGATTGTTGCAAAGTAAAGAAGGTAGGTGGAAATAGATGTCAAAATTAAATGATGAATTATTAAGTGATATAGATGAAGGGCTTTTAGAAGAGGTTTCAGGCTTAGAAAGATTAAAAGACGGAGCTTATAATATAAGAAAAAATGGACAAGGAATAGAAAGAAAAGTTACTGAAAATGTAAATATTATAACAAAAGAAGATAAACCAGGAATTAATATATATGTAAAGGAAAATACAAAGTTTGAAATAGTTCATATTCCAGTTATAATAACTGAAAGTGGTTTAAAAGATGTTGTTTACAATGATTTTTATATTGGTAAAAATTCATATGCATATATAATTGCAGGGTGTGGAATACATAATGACCATCACAAAGATTCAGAACATAATGGAATTCATAGATTTTTCCTAGAGGAAGGTGCTAGAGTTAAATATGTGGAAAAACATTATGGAGAAGGTGTTGGCGATGGAAAAAGAATTTTAAACCCTATAACAGAAGTGTACTTAAAAAAAGATAGTTCTTTAGAAATGGAAAGTGTGCAAATTAAAGGTGTTGATTCAACGATTAGAGAAACTAAAGGTGTTTTAGAAGAAGGTGCTAATCTTGTTGTTACTGAAAAAATTATGACAGGTGGAGAGCAATTTGCAAAGACTATTTTTGATGTACAGTTAAATGGAGATAATTCTAGTGCACACGTAACTTCAAGGTCTGTTGCACAAGATAATTCTAGACAATATTTTATTTCTAAAATATATGGTAATGCAAAATGTTTTTCACATAGTGAGTGTGATGCAATTATACAAGATAAAGCAATTGTTACTGCAACACCAGAAGTTACTGCAAATAATGTAGATGCAAACCTTATTCACGAGGCAGCAATTGGTAAGATTGCAGGTGAACAAATAACTAAACTTATGACTTTAGGACTTTCTGAAGAAGAGGCAGAGCAAGAAATTATTAATGGTTTTTTACGTTAAAAAAGACCAACAAAAAGTCAGCCTAAAGTTTTAATAAAGATACAATGTATCTTCAATTACATAAGAAACAGGTAATACTTCTTCTGAATCGGAGTCTATCTCAAAGATAGGACGATTAGAAGAAGTATCTTTATATACAGAAACTGTTACTGTACCACATTTCTCTAGTTCTAGATTTGTCTCTTTCAAATTTCTCACCCCTTTTTCTTTCGTGCTTTTTCATTATACACTTATGAAAATAAAAGTATAGAGTTTTTTTACAAAAGTGGGAAAATAGTTTATAAAAATTACAAAAAAATAAACTACCTTTTGGTAGTTCTATACAATTTATAATTTCTAACAATAAAATTTAACATTGTTTGTTCCATAAAAAGCTTTCCATTCTGATACAATTAAAAAATAGTTGGCTTCTATTGCTATGAGTAAGTTTTTTAAATCTTTATTAGGTATTTTGCTATTATTATTTGCTAAAATACAATTTCCACTTTTTGTAAGCCATACTTTTGTTGAATTAGCTTGTGGGTTACATTTTGATATATGTACGTGTATAGGTTCAAAATTTTCATTTGCCCAAAAATATATTGTATATCCTAAATATTTAAACAAGTTAGGCACTTTGTATACCTCCTCTAGCAGTTTCAAAGAAAAAAGCAGCACCTTTTTCTACAACTTTTTTAAAAGTTTCTATTTCTTTTTCAGAATAATTCCCGTCCTTTTTTACAATATCGTAACTTGGAAGTTCGAAAATTACTGTATCAAAACCATTTTCTGTAGGTCTTTCAAAACAAACAATCAAATATTCTTGTCCATTATCTTTTTTACGAATATCAGAAAAAACAACTAATGTTCCGTCTGGATATGTTACAAATTCGTGCATCATTTATATCACTTCCTTTTGATAAGTTACTAACAATAAAATTTAATATCTTTAACACTATCAATATGATAATATTCTTTCCAAGTAGAAACTATTAAAAAATAGTGTTTAGATATAATATTTAATAGTTTATTTAAATCACTATCAGGAATTCTACTCTTGTTATTTGCTAATATACACCCACCAGCTTGAGTTAACCAAACTTTTGTAGAATTTTTTGTAGGATTTCCTTTTGATATATGTATATGAATTGGTTCATTGTTTTCATTTGACCAAAAATATATTTTATAACCTGAAATCTCAAAAATACTAGGCAAATTTAAGACCTCCTTCTTTAGCATATCTATAAAAAAGGTCTGAACTATTTTTAACAACTTGTTTAAAAAATTCTATTTCTTCATCAGAATAATTACCTTCCCAAACAGAAACTTCATAAGTTGGTAATTTGATTCTAACAGAATCAAAACCATTTTTAGTAGGTCTTTCAAAATGAACATCTACACACTCTTGTCCATTATCATCTGTATATATATTTGAAAAAGTAACTTCTGTTCCGTCTGGATAATTAACATATGGATACATCATAATTTGAGCTCTCCTTACTAAAAAAACATAAAAAGATATATTCCTTTTATGTTAAAAAATGGTTGCGGGGGATAGACTCGAACTACCGACCTCAGGGTTATGAGCCCTGCGAGCTGCCAACTGCTCCACCCCGCGATATTTATTTTGACTTCTTTAAAGGAATATGATATTATCTCCTAAAGAATTAGTACATTATTAATTTTACTACTAAAAACTATTTATGTCAATAGGAAACAAGTAAAAAATATTGAAAATTCTTGGAAAATTAATAAAAATATAGTAAAACTTATATACTAATACTATTATATGAAAAAAATCATATAAATATTACAAAAAAATAATAAAAAATATAAAAATAAATATAATAAGGAAAAGAGGTTTATCTATGGAATTACCAGTAATAATATGTTTAATAATACCATTTTTAGGAACAGTATTAGGCTCTGGTATGGTATTTCTTATGAAAAATAAAATAAATGTAAAATTACAAAAAATGCTTTTAGGCTTTGCATCTGGAGTAATGATGTCAGCATCTGTATGGTCATTATTAATACCATCAATTGATATGTCAAAGGCACAAGGAGAAATAGAGTGGCTACCAGCATCTGTTGGCTTTTTACTAGGTATTGGCTTTTTATTATTCTTAGATACATTAATACCACATTTACATTTAAACAGTAAAAAACCAGAAGGAATAAAAACTAAATTAAAAAATGAAATAATGCTAGTATTAGCTGTAACTTTGCACAATATTCCAGAAGGTATGGCTGTTGGGGTTGTACTTGCAGGAGCTATAAATGGACAAGTTGGTTTGAGTTTAGCAGGTGGAATTGCATTAGCTGTAGGAATAGCAATACAAAACTTTCCAGAAGGTGCAATAATTTCAATGCCATTAGAAGCGGAAGGAAAATCAAAATTAAAATCATTTGGATATGGAGTATTATCAGGAATAGTAGAACCAATTGCAGCAATAATTACAATATTATTAACAGGACTTGTAACACCAATACTTCCATATTTACTAGCATTTGCAGCAGGAGCAATGATATATGTTGTAGTAGAAGAATTAATACCAGAATCACAAGAAGGAGAACACTCAAACATTGGAACAATAGGAGTTGCAATAGGTTTTGTATTAATGATGATATTGGATATAGCTTTAGGTTAAAAATAATTTTTAAAAATTGACTTTAAACAAAGATTAATGTAAAATGTAGGTGAAAATAAAAAGGAGGAATTGATTATGAATAATGAATTAATTATTAAAAAGTGTAAATCTTGTGGAGCAACAGTTAAAGTGATAAATGACTGTAATTGTAACGGTTGTGGAATTGTATGTTGTGGAGAGCCAATGGAAAAATTAGTTCCAAACTCAGTAGATGCAGCAGTGGAAAAACACGTACCTACATATGAAAAAGTAGGTGATGAAATAATAGTTACAGTAAACCACGTAATGGAAGAAGAACACTTTATAGAGTGGGTATGTATGGTAGAAGAAAATAAAGAGATAACAGTAGAATTTAAGCCAGGAGAAAAAGCAGAAACAAAATTTCCTTATGTAAAAGGAGCAATGCTTTATGCTTATTGTAATAAACACGGTTTATGGAAAAAAGAAGTAGAGTAGAGGAAAATTTTTATGGACTATGTTTTTACTTTTATAGAAGGTTTTGCAAGCTTTATTTCACCTTGTGTACTTCCAATGCTTCCTATATATATTTCATATTTTATAGGAGAAGATAATAAAAAAGTATCAAAAGCTGTAATAAATTCAATAGGTTTTGTATTAGGGTTTTCAATAGTTTTTATATTATTATCAATATTTGCAAGTAGTTTTGGTGGAATAATAAGCCAAAATATAAAATATATTAAAATAGTATTTGGAATTATTATAATATTACTTGGCTTAAACTATATGGAAATAATAAAAATAAATTTATTAAATAAACCAAAAGGAATCAATAAAAAAGTAAAAGATTTAAATTTTATAAAATCATTAGCTTTTGGTATGATATTCTCAATTAGTTGGACACCGTGTATAGGTACATTTTTAGCATCTGCATTACTTTTGATTGCAAAAAACCAAGATATGGTAAAAGGAATATTGTTAATGATTGTATATAGTATAGGGCTTGGAATACCTTTTATTATATCAGCAGTATTATTAGAAAAATTAAAAGAAGCTTTTAATTTTATAAAAAAACATTATAATATAATAAAAAAGATTTCAGGAATAATCTTAATAATTGTGGGAATTTATATGATATTATTTTAAGGAGAGTATATGAAAAATAAAATAATATGGTTTATAATTTTTGTAATTCTTGTAATAGCTATAATTCTAGCAAGTAGATTTGTAAACAATCAAGGAGAAGAAACTATACAAGATAGCAAAGAAAATATAAATATATTAAATGAGGGGGAAGAGAATATGAATATTATAAAAGTATCAGACGAGAATTTTGAACAAGAAGTATTAAATAGTAATATACCAGTATTGGTAGACTTCTATGCAGATTGGTGTGGTCCTTGTAAAATGTTATCACCAGTAGTAGATGAAGTAGCTAAGGAAAATGATGATATTAAAGTTGTAAAAGTAAATGTAGATGAATCACAAAATACAGCTATAAAATACCAAGTAATGTCAATACCAACATTAGTTGTTATTAAAAATGGAAACGAGGTAAATCGTTCAGTTGGTTTAATTGATAAACAAGAAGTTTTAAATTTAGTAAAATAAAAATATAAAATTAGTTTAGATTTTTTCTAGACTAATTTTATTTTAAGGAGGCATTTATGAAAATAGTAATAATTGGAGGAGTAGCAGGTGGAGCAACAACAGCTGCAAGACTTAGAAGATTAGATGAAAAAGCAGAAATAATAATGATAGATAAAGGAAATCATATATCTTTTGCAAATTGCGGACTTCCATATTATATAGGTGATGTTATAAAAGATAAAGATGATTTATTACTACAAACACCAGAAAGCTTTAAACAAAGATTTAATATAGATGTACGAATTAGACAAAAGGTGTTAAAAATAAATAAAGAAGAAAAGAAAGTTTTAGTAGAAAAGAAAGATGGTAAAGAGCAATATGAAGAAACTTATGATAAATTAATTATATCTACAGGAGCAGAACCAATAAATCACGTAGATTTTTTAGAAGGAAACGAGAGAGTAAAAACGTTAAGAACAATAGAAGATGCACAATCAATAAAACAACATATTAAAAGTGGTAATGTAAAAGATGTTGTAATAGTTGGTGGTGGTTATATTGGTGTGGAAATGGCAGAGAACTTAAGAAATTATGAAGACTTAAATATAACAATAGTTCAAAGTAATGACCACTTAATAGGTCCTTTAGATAAAGATATGGCTTGTTTTGTACATAGAGAATTACGCAGAAATGGAATTAATATTATTTTAAATAATGGTTTATCTGAAATAGAACAAGATGGAGATAAATTAAATGTTATATTAGATAATGGAGAATTAAAAGCTGATTTTGTTATATTAAGTATTGGAGTAAAACCAGAAGGCGTAATAGGTTTAGTTTCTGGGTTAACAGTAAGATATAATGGTGCTATTGATGTAAATGAATATTTACAGACAAAAAATAAAGATATATATGCAATAGGAGATGTTATAATTACAGAAAATACAGTTACAGGATATAGTAATTATACACCTTTAGCAGGTCCAGCAAATAGACAAGCAAGGATAGTTGCAAATAATATAGCAGGAAAAATAAACCCATATGAAGGAAGTATAGGTAGTAGCATAATAAAAATATTTGATTATAGTTTAGCAATGACAGGTTTAAATGGAAAAATGTGCCAAGAAAAACATTTAAGTGCAAGTTCAATTATAATATCACCAAACTCACACGCAAGCTATTATCCAGGCTCAACACCTATATTAATAAAATGTTGGTATAATAGAGGAAATGGGCAAATATATGGAGCACAAGTATGGGGAAAAGAAGGTGTTGATAAAATTTGTGATATTTTAGCAGTGGCGGTAAAAATGAAAATGACAGCATATGATTTGGAAAAACTAGAATTATGCTATGCACCACCATATTCTTCTGCTAAAAGCCCTATAAATATTTTAGGAAATAGTATAGTAAACAATATAGAAAGATTAGTAAGAACAGTTACGTGGCAAGAAGTAGAAGATTTAAAGAAAAGAGAAAAATATTTAATTTTAGATGTAAGAACAGAAGAAGAATATGAGAGAGGACACGTAGAAAACGCTATACATATACCATTAGATGATTTAAGAAAAAGATTAAATGAATTAGATAAATCAAAAAAATATTTAATTTATTGTAGAACAGGTCTTAGAAGTTACCTTGCTTGTAGAATTCTAATGCAAAATGGTTTTGATGTTTATAATATTACAGGTGGATATTCTTTCTATAAAGTAATTAGTAAAAATTAAGGAGCAAAAAATGGGAAATATAAATAGTAATGAAATTACTGTAAAAGTAAATGTAAGTATTAAAGAAATGCAAGAAATATTAATAGATAAAGGTTTTAAACTAAGTGATGAATTTACGTGTGAAGATAATTACTTTATTCCAAGTAATTTAGATATAAAAAAGAAAGAAATTAGAGATATTATAAAAAAAGCTATTATTATAAGAAAAGTCAGAAATGATAAAGTATTAGTGTTTAAGAAGAAAAATATAAATGAAAATGGGGATATAGTAGAACAAGAAAAATTTGAGTGTGATATCTTAGATATTGATAAAGCAAAAAAGTTTTTAGAAGCAATTGGTTATAAAAGTATAATGAATATTTTTGAGAAAGATATTTGTTATAGTAAAGACGGTTTAGGTTTGGCTTTAAAAAACATAAAAAATGGTGATAATTTAATGGAAGTAGAAACACGAAATATAGAAGGCTTTAGAAATACTAAAGAATTAAAAGAAAAGTTATTAAAATTAAATTTGCCAATTGATACAAATAACTTTTTTGTAAAGAAAGCAGAAGTGGAATTAGAAAAAGTAATATTAGGAGAAAATAATGGATAAAGATTTAGCAAATATAATAAGAAATAATATACCAAATGATTATTGTAAAAGATTATGCTTAGATGTTATGGAAGAAGAAAGAATAGATAATAGTTTATCAGATTTTACAGATGAGAAAATTATGCTTTATTGCCTTATTTATGGCGATAGTTATTTTGTAAATAGAATATATAAAGAAAAAGATTTCTCTAAAATTAGTCATTCTACTATAAATTTTAGGTATATATATCTTTATAATCTATTTAAGGAAAATAAACATGATGAGGAATTAGAAGAAGAATTATTTGTGGTTTATAGTAATAAAAAAGAAATGAAAAAGTTAAACAAAGAAATAAATTCTCTAAGTATGATTAATTTCTATAGAAAACTAATCAGGTTTTATAATAAAAAAGATGAAGATGAAGTAATCAAAAATTCTACAATTATGAATCTTAGATTAGATATTATTTCTTCTTGTATAGAATATAAAGTATTAACAAAAATATTGTTTTTAGAAGAAAATAATAAAATTGATAGATTATTAAATTGGAATATTTCCAGAGTAATGAGATGTAATACAATAGAAGATAAATTGTGGCTTATGTAAAACTAGGATCTTATTCCTAGTTTTAACATTTTATAAAATATTTTAAACTACAACACATTTTGTGGTTAAATATTATATAAAAATATTAATCTTAAGCTTGTTTTAGCATAGAAAATGGTTGCATACAAAAGAAATGTGAAAGTTTTGTGAATTTTAGCACTCTAGTATTGACTTTGCTAAAAATAGGTATATAATAATAAATGTAAAAAGAAAAAAATAAAAGTACTTTTATTAAAAATTAAATATGTGCTTACCAGCAAAATGGTGTCAACACATAAAATAAAAAGGAGTTGATTATTATGATGATGATACCAAGAAAACACGATTTTGATTTATGGGATGAAATGTTTAGAGATCCATTTTTCACTGAAAGTGAAAGTAAATTAATGAAAACTGACATAAAGGAGAAGAAAGACAAATACGTAATTGATATAGACTTACCAGGATATGAAAAAAACGGAATTAAAGTAGAAATTCAAGATGGATATTTAACAGTACATGCAAAAGTTGATAAATCAGAAGATGATAGTGAGAAAGGTAAATATGTACGTAAAGAAAGATATACTGGAGAATGTTCAAGAAGTTTCTATGTAGGAGATAATGTTAAAGAAGAAGATATTAAAGCTAAATTTACAAACGGAACTCTAAGACTTGAAATTCCTAAAAAAGAAGACAAAAAAGAACTTCCAGAAAAGAAATATATTCCAATAGAATAGGAAAAAAGGCTCATATATAAAAATATATGGGCTTTTTATTTTGTGAATTTTTTGTAAAAAACGTTTTAAAAAAATTAAACTATGTTATAATAAAAACTATGGAAGGTTACAAAAATATTAATAATAAAAATAATTTAATAAGAAAAATAAGAAACTATTGTAGGAAAAACCCTAAAAAAGTTAGAATTTTATTAATAGCAATAATAATTTTAGTAGTAATTTCTATAGGAGTTTCA
>CALYBF010000022.1 GCA_944393755.1 uncultured Clostridia bacterium
CCCTCATCCTCTTTCTGACTATGCCTTTAAGAAAGCTAATTCTAGTATTTACACTTATGATAGTATTAAAAATCAATTTGTCATGCTAAAGGGAATTAAAGCTGGCTTTGATGCACCAAAAAGAATTAGTATGAATGCTTTTTAAAGAATTTAAACCAAGTAAGAGATTTACCTTTCTCAAAATCCAATACGCAATACATATAGCGAAAATTATTTAGCTATTGAGATTATTGAAAAAGGAGGTCATCGTATGAAAGATTTAAAACAAAATTACCCTACTATATTTACTACATATAAAGATGTAGTAAATGTAAATCAATTAGCAGAAATGCTAGGCATAGGAATTACTCTTGCTTATAGGTTAGTAAAGCAAAATACTATTAAGTCTATAAAAGTTGGTAGACAATATAAAATTCCTAAACAAAATATTATTTCTTATTTATTAAATCAAAGTGTTGTTTAGGCTAAATTTTATATTTACTACAAAAAAACAAAATCAATAGTAAATTAATTTAGTCTGTTACATCAGAAAGGAGTTTATATGGTAACAGAAAATTTACAACAAATTAAAGTATCTGTAAGTAGTCTTGTTGTTCGAAACGGAATATATCAAGCAGTTTTAGAATACTATGATGAAAACGGAAAAAGACAACAACCTTGGCGTTCTACTGGTTTAAAAGAACGCGGTAATAAAAAACAAGCTATGCTAAAAGCTGAAGAAATAAGAGCTAATTTAGAAAAAGAACTAAATTTAAAAGCTCTAAACAATTCGAAATCAAATAAAAATCCAACTGATATTCTTTTTATAGAATATCTTTTTTATTGGCTAGAAATTATTAGACATTCTGTAGAAAATTCTACTTTCACATCATATAGGCAAATAGCTAATAATCATATTAAAAAATATTTTACACAAAATCCTATAAAGTTAGTTGAAATAACCTATGTTCATATTCAAGATTTTTATAATGAATTAATGGTAGAAAAACATCTTTCTGCTAATACAGTAGTTCATCATCATGCCATCATAAGAAAATGTTTAGAATATGCTTTTACAATGGATATTATTCCTAATAATCCAGCTGATAAAGTTCAAAAACCTAAAGTTGAACAATATATAGGAAGCTATTATACTCAAACTGAATTAAATACCTTGTTTGAGAAATCTAAAGGAGATCCTTTAGAAGTTGTTATTTTAATAACTGCTTTTTATGGTTTAAGAAGAAGTGAAGTTTTAGGATTAAAATGGGACTCATTTGATTTTGATAATTTAACATTTACTATAAAGCATACAGTTACAATAACAAATACAGAAGGTAATAATAGAAAACTTGAATGTAAAGACAAAACAAAAAACAAATCAAGTTATAGGTCATTGCCTTTATTAGATGATATTGCAGAAAAACTTTTAGAACTTAAAGAAAAACAAGAAGCATTTAAAAAAGCTTTTGGTAAAAGTTATAACAAACAATATTTAGATTATGTATTTGTTAATCCTCAAGGCAGATTAATTAGACCTGATTATATTACACAACATTTTAGTATGTTGCTAGAAAAAATCGGTATGAAACATATTCGTTTTCACGATTTAAGACATTCTTGTGCTAGTTTATTACTTGCTAAAGGTATTCCAATGAAAGCTATACAAGAATGGTTAGGACATTCTAATT
Source organism: uncultured Clostridia bacterium (assembly GCA_944393755.1). Lineage (GTDB taxonomy): Bacteria > Bacillota > Clostridia > TANB77 > CAG-508 > CAG-269. The sequence continues at coordinate 1,671 of CALYBF010000022.1, forward strand.
TCTCTACCACAGCTAATTTATATGCTCATTTAGATGTTAATTCTAAAAAGGCTTCAGCAGATGCGTTAGTTAATGCATTAAAATTTACAGATACAAAAAAAGAAAATGAAGAAAGCACATCTTCATCTTCTCAAAAATAATTGAATTATGGTGCCGTTGGTGGGACTCGAACCCACATGGATGTTATCCGCAGCATTTTGAGTGCTGTGTGTCTGCCAATTCCACCACAACGGCATATTTTATTAAATTTTGACGATTTACAATTTTGTTAGATATTTGTTAGATGTTTGAGCAATTTTCAACTCTAGCAAATATCTAAACAATACTATTTTCAATACTTATAAGTTTTAACACGAAAAAAATCTATTTAGATTTTGAGTCTAGTGCGTCTACCAATTCCGCCACATCAGCATATGTGGTTTGCTTTAAATAAGCAAACCTCTTTAATACTTATATATATTAACATATATTTAATAATCTGTCTAGCTTTTTTAAGCATCCATTTCAAAAACATTAATAGTTTTAATCTCTATTTTTGAAAAATCATCATTTTTATTTTCAAAATCAACTATTTTAAAAGTCTTTTTTTCTTTAAGTTTTAATTCTAATTTTGAAATATCTACTAAAATTTTAGTTGACAAATCTTGTCCAACTGGAAGTGTTTTATTTTGATTATCATAGAAAATACAATTTGTAAAACCAATAGCATTTGTTCCCTCTTTTAAATTAATTTTATAAAAATTAAATTTATTGTTTTCATTTCTAATATTTGAACTTATCTCGTTTTCCGGATTAATATCAAATACATTAATTTTTCTATCATCAATTTTATCATCTACAATAATTTTATAAACTGAAATATCTTCCGGAATTTCTACTTTAGTCAATGCTGTTTTTACATTAGAAATCACATTTTCTAAAGCAAGTTTAAAACTGATTTGTTTAGTATTTTTATTTACTTCTAAAATACTAAATCTATCTTTTGGAAGTTCTCTATGTTTTTTATTTTTTATTTTAGAAACTTTTGTACTATCTTGCACAATTCCGCCAAATATATCAAACTCTTCTTTTTCAGTTAAATCTCTTTCTTCAATTGCTTCTTTCTTCAACTCTTTTAAGGTATTGTCAATATCTTTTGGTTGAAAATCATTTATTTTAATCTTATTAATTATTGGTAACAAATTAGTTGTTAAGATATAAACACTGTCTGTCTCATCTTTAGATAAATTCTTTCTTTGTAATTTATCCATTGTATTTCCAAAGTTTTCAAAATCTTGTTCATAATCAAATGTTTTTGTTATTTTTCTTACAATATTTACTTCCTCTTCTTCCCCTTCAGGAAGTGAACTCATTTCATCTTTATTACTATATTTCCAAAATTCAAATATACTCTTTTTATGGCTATCAATTTCGGCTATATATAAACTTGCATTTTCAATCTTTTTTTGCATATTCTTACTTTTAAGTTTCAAACTATTAATATCCATTACAATATTTTTAAGTTCTGTTTCTTTTTCATTAATTATTTTATATAATTGAGTCAACTCTTCTAAATTATAATTATCTTTTTTTATTCTTCTTCTCTTCTTTGGTAATTCTTCCATATCATCATTGTTTACATCTTCTACTTCTACGTTTTCTAAATTTTGTTCATCTTCTTTTCTTATTTTGTTCTTATTTTTCTTTTTACTATATTTAAAATAATATTTAAACTTACCAAAGAAAGTTTTTTTACACTCCAAGAAAGTTGAAATTTGTTTTTCTTTTGATAAATATTCTATTTCTTGCATAGCTATTTCTGTTTTTAATTCTTTTAATCTTTCATTTCCATTTTTTATTAAATCTTCTGCTTCTTCTAATTTATCTTGTCCTTTTTCAAATTCATTATTTAACCACTCTGAAATATTTTCATATTGTAGTTTTTTATCTTCTAAATAAAACTCTATCTCACCATTTTTACCAATATTTGTTCTAAAGTTAAAATAATGTGGAAGTTCTGTTTGTAAGATAAACATTACTTTTAATAATTTATAAAATTCTACCGTTTCTTCCTTTGTTTCTAATTTTACTCTATATAGACTTTTTATCTTTTGATATACTTCTGTTTCACCAACAATATATAAAGATAAATTATCACTTTTATCATAAACCTCATATATTGATGGCCAGTCTTTTGTGAAAAGCCACAAATAATTTTCTATATCTTCAAATTCAGATTTTCTCAAAAATTCACTTGTATATTCTACATTTCTAATTGGCACAAATATTTTACCTGTTCTTTTCTTTTCTAGCTTTTTCTTTAATAAATAGAAAAAAGTAGAATAATCAGAATCTTCTGTAGGTACTATCATAAAATATTTGTCTGAATTTTGTGAATAATATATTTGCCATAAATAATTATTTTGGTATTTTACTTTAAAAGGTATTTTTTTACTTAATTTTTCTTGTTCTTGTTCTATTTTTTCCACTTCTTCTATACTAAAATCATTTAACATTTTTAAAAATGTTGTATGTTTTAGAATATTTTCTTCTGATTTACTATCTAAATAATCTGCAAGTGGACTTGCTTTTTTATATTTATCTTCAATTTCATCCATCCTGTTTGTTGGAGAAAGTAATATTTCTATATCTTTTATATTAACATATCTATATTGTTTATATTGTTCTTCATCATAAAATTTAGGTATTCTAAATTCTAGTGGTTTATATTGTTTTATACTCTTAGGAATTTTTTCTAAATCAAGCCCTAAATATTCTAATTTTTCTTTAATTGTATCATTATTTTCTACTGTTTGCTTAGGCACAATCTTTTCTCCCTTCTTCTATTTTATAATTTCATAAAAATTCTTAAATACATATCCTTTATCTCTTAAATTTGCAATTATTTGTGGTAGAGCATCTGCTGTTACACTCTTTAATGGTGAATCATGCATTAATACCACAATGCTGTTTTTGTTTTGAGTTGTTTCATTTAATCTTTGAATTTCGAAATCAACACTTAAATTATTTGTTTCTCCATCACCATTTAATGCATTCCAATCTACGTGTAATATATTATTTTCAGCAAGTAAATCTTTTGCTTGTTTCTTTATTTCTGCATATGGTCCTCCTGCTAGTCCACCTGGAAATCTGAATAGATGTGAATTATATTCAGATTCTCCGAAGTGCTTTTTGTACTTCACTATTACAACTATTATATTCATCTAAAACAGTTTGGGGAGAAGTATATATGCTCGAATACACGTGAGAATATCCGTGATTTGCTATAAAATGTCCTTCATCATACATCCTTTTTACTAGTTCTGGACTTTTCTTAACATTTGAACCTAATACAAAAAATGTTGCTTTTATATTTTCTTGTTTTAATATATCCAATATTCTTGGTGTTACTGAAGACGGACCGTCATCAAATGTTAAAAATGCACGTTTTTCAGATGAATTATATATATTTTCTAAATTGTTTTTGCCTTCATCTGTTAATTTAGGAAGTTTTTCTTGACGTTTTTTTTCTATTTCTTCTTGTTTTTTGTCTTCTACTTCTTTTAAGCTTGCATATTCTTCTTTATATGACTTATATACATTATAACTTTTTATTGTTTTTGAAATATTTGAAATTACGAATATTATTAAAAACAGAGCTATTATAAAAAGAATTACTAATATCTTTTTCTTATTTACTATTCTTTTATTATATTTAGTATTCATTTTATAGATATTACTATCTTTCCCGTCTCTTAGCATTTTACTTCCCCTTTTACTATATATAAACTATTTTTATTTTTTCATTAGATTTTTAATATATTCTACTTCTTCTTCTGCATTTAATCTCATAAATATAGGTTCACCTTTTTCAATTACTTTTATGTTTTGTAATTTATCATATGGTTTTAAAGTTTCAAAGTTTATGAGTTTTTCATCTGTTATTCCTATTTGTCTTAAAATATTATCTGCAGTATCACTCATAAATGGTTTTATCAAAATTGCTATTTTTCTTAAATTTTCTATTAAATGATACATAACAGATGATAATTTTTCCTTTTCTTCTTCTTTTGCTAAAGCCCAAGGCATTGTTTCATCTATATACTTATTTGTTCTAGATATTAAAGTCCATATTTCTTGAATACTATTTGCAATTTCATATTTGTTCCATTTTTCATCAAATAAATCTATTTGTTTTACAGTAAATTCTTCTAAGTCTTTGTCGACATCATTTGGTGTACCATTATATTTTGGGACTTGTCCTTCAAAATATTTATTTACCATTGATACTGTTCTATTTAATAGATTGCTTAAATCATTGCATAAATCAAAATTATATCTTTCTATAAAACTCTCTGGTGAAAATATTGCATCTTGTGATGTTGGCATTTCTCTAAGTAAGAAATATCTCACACTATCTAGTCCATATTTTTCTACTAAATCTTCTGGATATATTACATTTCCTTTAGATTTAGACATTTTACCATCTTTCATAGTTACCCAATTGTGTACAAGTATTGTTTTTGGAAGTGGTAAATCTAACGCCATTAAGAATATTGGCCAATATATCAAATGGAATCTTGCAATATCTTTTCCAACTATTTGTAAATCTGCTGGCCAGTATTTTTTAAATAAATTGTCATCATCACTTCCATATCCTAAAGCTGTTATATAGTTTGTTAAAGCATCTAGCCATACATATACAACGTGTTTTGGGTCTTTTAATACTTTTATTCCCCAATCAAAAGATGTTCTTGTTACACATAGGTCTTCTAGCCCTGGTTTTATAAAATTATTTATCATTTCATTTTTTCTAAAGTCTGGTTTTATAAAGTCTGGATGTTCTTCATAATATTTAAGAAGTTTATCGGCATATTTTTTCATATTAAAGAAATATGCTTCTTCTTTCATTAGTTTTACTTCTCTACCACAATCAGGACATTTTCCTTCTACTAATTGTGTTTCTGTAAAATAACTCTCACAAGGTACACAATACCAGCCTTCATATTCTCCTTTATAGATATCTCCTTGTTCCATAAATTTATCAAAGATTTTTTGAACAACTTCTTCGTGTCTTTTTTCTGTTGTTCTTATAAAATCATTATAATCTATTTTCATTGTTTTCCACAATTTCTTTGCATCTTCTGCCATTTTATCTACATATTCTTGTGGAGTTTTTCCTTGTTCTTTTGCTTTTTCTTCTATTTTTTGTCCATGTTCATCTGTTCCTGTTAGCATATAACAATCTTCACCTTTTAACATATGATATCTTTTCATACTATCTGCAAGTATTGTTGTATATGCTGTTCCTATATGAAATCTTCCACTTGGATAATATATTGGTGTTGTTACATAAAATTTATTCAATATAATCATCTCCTTTTTTCCTTGATATCTTATCACGTTTTAAGCAAAATATCAATAAGCAAGAGCTATGTTTCTAAGTTTTCTCTTGCTTATTTTTACACATTTATTCTTTTTTTATTACTTCTTCACAATCTACTAGAAAAATCTGATTCTACTAACCTTACCCTAATCTAAATTTTCTAAAGTTGCATTTTTTTATTTTAAAAAATGAAACACCTTTAGATATTTTTTATATTTTTCTTTTTAAATATTACAAATGTTGGTATTAACATTATTAGCATATAAATTATACAAATAACTGCTGAAAATTCTGGTGTTAAACCTTCCATTAATGGTAAATTACCATATAAATATTGTGTAAAGTCCCAATTTAATGTTACAAAATATTTTAAAAATTGTATATTATATTGTATTGCTAATTGATTTATAACCGCTGCCCCCATATATCCTAAAAGTGGCAATGCTATTGCAAGTGGTGAGTTTGTAAATATTGTACTTAATGCAAATGATAATGTTGAAAGTAAAATTATGCTAGGTAAAATATTTATTATTTGTATACCTAAATAAGTAAAGATATTTATTTCTTGTATCATATTTTTACTAAAATCATATACTATTACTGGTATTTTTAAGCTGTCAAAGCCAAATATTATTCCACCCACTATTAATTGCATAGCTATTGTTATTATAATTGTAAATATTATCATAATTAGTATTGTAATAAATTTAGCAAATAAAATTTTTCTTCTACTATATGGCTTTACTAATAGTAATTTTATAGTTCCTTTGTTAAATTCTTCACTTACTATTGTTCCTGCTATCATTATTACAATTACTATTATAAATAGACCAAATTCATTGAAAAATTCTGATAACACGCCTCTTAAATCATCTTGTTTATTAACATCTACGTGATTTTCTATTATATATTTACTTATTTGGCTTGATTCTAATGATTCGTTATATTCTTTCTTTTGTTCATATGTTAATTTCTCGTTTGAATTATTTATTTGTTCTACAATGTAACTATTTTGTTTGAAACTTTCAAGTGCAGTATTCATATAATCATTACCATATTTTATATTTTCATCTATTCTATATTTTGCTACATTTAAATCTATTTTTGCAACTGCAAGTTCATTATTTAATTCTTCTAATCTTTGTTTATCTTCAGTTTTATTTTTTTCCTCTTCTAATATTTTTACTTTTTCTTCTGCATTTTTTAGTTCTTCATTTGCAAAGTATTTCCAATCATCTTGGTTTAATTTTTCTTGTAATTCTTTTATCTTTTCATCTAATTTTTTTGCTTGTTCTTCATTTTTTTCAGTTCCATATAAATATGTATTTTTTTCTTGTATATAATTTCCTATATTTGATGCTATTATTTGTACTTGCCAGTCATCATTTTTATATTGTTGCATCATATCATAGATATCTACTACTGTTTTATATTCTATATATAATTGTGTATCACTTGGTTTTTCTGGATCTAATTCTTTTATTTGTCTTCTTGCTTCTTCTACATAACTTTCACTATAATATGAATAACTTACATTATTATAGAAATATTTATACATAACATTAGATAATATTACAAATGCTAATGTTACAAATAATATTATATAAATTGATTTTTTCTTAAAAATCTTTGTTAATTCGTTTTTTATTAAATTACTCAATTATATTCCCCCCTGTCTTTTCAAAAAATGCTTCTTCTAATGTTTTTTCTTCTTTTCTTACTTCATATATTGATATATTATTATTTACTAATAATTCTACAATTTCTGGTACTTCTTCTCTTACTGCATTTATTTTGAATTTATTGCTATTAATTATTACTGCTCCTGGAAGTAAACTTTTTATTTTTTCTATGCTATTTACTTCAAAGATTTTATAATTTGCCTTTGTTTCTTTCTTTATTTCTGTAATACCACTTGTTTCAATTATTTCTCCATTTTTTATAATACAAACTTTATTTACCAGATTGTCTAGTTCTGCTAAATTATGACTTGATATTACTATTCCCATATTTTCATTTTTTGCTAAATTTACTAGCAATTCTCTCATTTCTTTTATACCTTCTGGGTCTAAACCGTTTGTTGGTTCATCTAATATTAATAAATTTGGCTTGTGAAGTATCGCTTGTGCTATTCCGAAGTCTCTGCCTCATACCTAGTGAATATTTTGATACTTTATCATTTATTCTGTTTTGTAATTTTACTAATTTTACTACTTCTTCTATTCTTTTTTCGTGTACATTTTTATATAGATTAGCTATTAATTTTAAGTTTTCATATCCTGTTAAATACATATATAAGTCTGGGTTTTCTACTATTGCTCCTACTTTTTCTATTGCTTTTTCAAAGTTTTTTTCTATGTCATAATTATTTATAATCACTTTTCCTTTTGTAATATTTTGAAGTCCTAGTATTAATTTTATTGTTGTTGTTTTTCCGTGCTCCATTTGGACCTATAAAACCTAATATATCTCCACTATTTACTTTAAATGAAACATTTTTTAGAATTTCTTTTTTTCCAAAAGTCTTATATAAATTTTCACATTTTAAAATTGTTTCTTCCATTTTATACCTCCTTCTTTTTTATATTTTTATTTTACTCTGCTCTTTTCAAATTTACAATTTATTTTTTCTTAAATAAATATGAAGATTTTATTAATTTAAATTTTTATCTTTTTTAGAAATACAACGAAAAAAACACATCTCTATTCTTTATCTGCTTTTTTGCACTATTTCTACTATGTCTGCTATATATTCTCCTATTATTGGTATATTTAATGTTACGATTTTTTGAAGTATTATTACTAATATTGCTGTAATCACAGTTACACCTATACCAATTCCAATTCCTCTTCCTATCCCTGCAAAAAAATTTCTTATAAACATTTCTTTTTTATTTCCTAGTATATAACTAAGTTCTACAAAATTTCCCTCTTGTAATATTTTATTTAAATAATTTATTGATTTAGTTAAAATATCTATTTTATTCTCTTCTTTTTTTTCTTCTTTTCCTTTTTCATTTTCACTTTTACTACATTTGTTATTTTTATTATTTCTCTTCATTTTTTTATCTTTTCTTTTAATTTTTACCCACATAAAAAACTCACCTATTTATATAGTGAGTTTTTTACTTTTATTTTATTCTTTTATTGTTTTTTATTATTTCTTTTTTTATTTTTTACTTTTCTTATTTTTTCTCTTTTATTTTTCTTATTCGTTTTTCTATTCTTCTTCTGTTTTTAAATATATTATATTTCATTATACTAATTATCAAGTTTGCTTGGTAATTTTTGCTCAACTTCTTCTAATAAACTTAAATAAATATTTTTAATATCAAAATATATATCTCTAGACATTTGTTTATCATATATATGTGATAATTGATTTCTTGCAAGCATCATATCTATCCACTCTTCTCCATCTTCTATTAAAGCATTCTCAAAAGCTGATTTTATAACCTCTCTTGGACTTCCTGTTTTTTCTACTATTCCTATATATTCTAAATAATCTTTAATAGTTTTCCACATTAACTCAAATGTAAACTCAAACCTGTGTAAAACTCCGTCTATAGCAAGTTCTGTTGCAGGCTCTTCCAAACCTGCTTTTAAACTTGCTACTGCTTTAGCTAAATCATCTCTTCTTTCTTCATATCTTTTCATTACAAATCAACTCCGTCTTTTTTTATTGAATTTAAAAATTCTTTTTCTATTTTATCTGTTATAAATACTAAATCAATCTTATAAATGATATCTAATTTATCAAATTCGTCTATTATTCTATATTCATCTTTTCTATCAACATCTTTAAATATTGCAATATCAATATCTGATGTTTTTTTGTAATCTCCTCTTGCTCTTGAGCCAAATAATTTAAAATTATATTTATTATATTTTTTTACAATATTTTCTATTTGATTAATAACTTTTTCACTTAAACCATATCTCATTTTACTTACTTTCTCTTTCTATTAAATTTTAATCAAGTGTATTTCTATCCATTACCATTATATTTTCTCCATCTGATGATGTATTAGTTGAATTTATTTCATTACCACTTTCTGTATTTGTTGTTAAATCTTCTTTATCAGTATTATTTCTTTCTTCTTCCTCTTTTGCTTGTTCTAATCTATTAATTAATTCTTGTAGTCTTGCTAAATCACTTCCCATCATTTCCCAATCATTGTTTTCGTTTGACTCTGTTAAGTTTTGGTTAGCTCTTATAATTGCATTAATTAGTCCTTCTATATCTTCTGTATCTTCTACTTCAATATTTGTAGCATATCTTGAAAGTAAGTTTTGAAGTGCTTCTGTTAAAGTATCTCCAATTGCTACTTTATTTCCAGATGCCACTATTACTTTCTTTAAAATTGGAACATCTGATTCATTAAGCATTGTTTGATATACTGGTTCTACATATAATAGCGTATTATTTATTGGAACTATTATCATTTGCTTTGTAAGTTTTGTTCCTGTTACATTTAAAGTTTCTAATTCTTGGCTAATATTTAGATCTTCTTCTATTTGTTTATCAAGTTGCATTGGACCTACTATATTGCTATCTGCTGAGAATTTATATAATCTTAATACATTATCACCATTTTCATTACTTCCAACTAAGTATGAAATTACATTTTGTCTTTCATTTGGTGTATATACTTGTACTAAGCCTAGATTTTCTCCATTTCTTGTTTTTACCATTGTATAATATGGTTCAATATATGTTCCTGTTGTATTTGTTGTATTACTTGTTGAACTATATTTTGCAATATCCCACAAATCGTCTCCTCTATAAATCACATCTGGTCTTGTGTTATGATATACTTTTAATATATCTGCTTGTACATTATATAAGAATTTTGGATATACAAAATGGCTTGATATATCTTCTGGGATTTCTGCATCTAAACCTACAACTTTAAATAAGTCTTTATATATATTTCTATAAGCCATAGCAATTGGATCTGTTCTGTCTGTTATATAAAAGTCCATTGTTCCATCATAACTATCTATTATTACTTTTACTGAATTTCTAATATAATTAATATCTTCTGATATTCCGTCATGTACTATTGTTGTATATTGTGAAAATGGATAACTTGAAGATACTGTATATGCATCTAATACCCATACAATCTTTCCGTCTTCTGTGATTACTGTATATGGTTCTTCATCATAAATTAAATATGGCATTGCTTTTTTTGCTCTTGTTACAATATCTCTATTTATTAATATTTTACTATCATTTGTCATTTCACTAGAGAAAGCTAAATTTAAATCTCCTTTAGAAATTCCAAGTACTAACCTATCTAAAAAGTTTAAATTCAAACCTGCTTTTCCTTCATATGTAGAAACTATATCATTTCCATTTTTATCAGTATAATCATATTCTTGTTTATTTTTTGCATTTGTCGCAATTGTTTCATCTGTTTCTAAACCAAAATATATACGTGGTTCTGTTACATTAATTACTTGGTCTGAACCTGATACATCACTTTGAACATATTTTATATTACCACTTTCTGTGCTTTCAGTTGCTAGAGTTATTATTTCTCCCATACCGTGTGTATATTCATATGTTCTATTACTATAAGTTCTACCTGAATTAGTTATTTCTCTTGGTGATAAATATACTAATTTTTCTTCTCCATTTATATTATATTTTGCAAGTGTAGTATTCGGATACACATAGTAACCTGCACTTGATTGGTTATTTTCTAAAGTCTCTTCAACTGCTGTTTTACTTATTATTGGTATATTATTTATTACATTTGAATTGTTATCAACTTCTGCTTGTGTAATTGTTCCTGAAGATTCTATATTTGTTTCTTCTATTTCAATATTATAAGCACTCTTTGTATTTTTTATATTTTCTGAAATATAATTTCTTTCTTTATCTAATTCGTTTGAATTTACATATATCAAATCAAACCCTATCATTGCTACAAATAAAATAACTAAATATCCTGGTATTATTGCTAAATTTTTTAATACTTTATTTGTTTTTCCTGCTTTAAATGCTTTTAACGCTCTATATGCAAATATTACTATTATAAACGCAAATATAAAATATCCCACTACTTGAACTGTTGCTTCTGTCATACCTGCGCCATTTATTTCAATATCATCCCCTACTGTAAGTATTTTTCCAAACATTACATTTTGAGTTCCAAGTATAGTAAGTATGGCAATTCCAATTACTATTACCATTATATTTCTAAGTAATTTTTTCATAAAAAGACTTTCTTTAAGCATTTTTCCGTCTATTCCGTCAAAATAACGGTTAAATACTATAACATAATAAAGTGCCATATATAATGATAAACATATGAAAATTACTACAAAATAAAATACTGCTGTTTCTATTAACGGTTTTAAAAACATATAATATGAAATATCTAAACCAAATATTGGATCTTGTATTCCAAAAGATGCATTACTTGTTGCAAGCATTATTTTTTGCATAAAAATTGATGATACTATAAAACTTGCAATTGCTGATATTACTAATGCTAATGATTTATTAGGAAGTTTTGGAATTTGTATTTCTTCTTTTTCAAAAAATGGTTTTAAACCTTTTTTTATTCCTCTATTTGTTAAATAAACAACAACATACAAAGCAACAAAATTAATTCCCATTATAGTATAGCGATAAGTTATATTTGTTTTAAATATATTTGTATAACTTTCTCCTAATTCTAGATATTCTAAATAGCTTCCTCGTAATTGTACATAACTTATAATCGCAAATATTATTAAAAATAATATTACTAATAACATACGTATTTTACTATTTTTCTTTTTCTTTAATTCTTTTTCTTCTGTTTTAACATTTTCTTGATTTTTATTTGATTTTTCCACTTTTTTACCTCCTTTTGTTTATATTATTGCTTTTACAAAATCTTCTGAATTAAATACTTCCATATCATCTATTCCTTCACCTATTCCAATGAATTTTATTGGAATTTTGTTGTCATTTACTATTCCTATTGCAACTCCACCTTTTGCTGTTCCATCTAATTTTGTAATTACCAGTCCTGTTATATCTGCTTCTTCTTTAAAAGCTTTTACTTGTGAAATTGCATTTTGACCTGTTGTTCCATCAATTACTAACAACACTTCTTTATCTGCTTCTTCCATTTCTTTATTTATTACTTTTTGTATTTTATTTAATTCATCCATTAAATACTTTTTATTGTGAAGCCTTCCGGGCTGTATCTACTATTAATACATCTGCATTTTTTTCTTTTGTTATTTTTATTGCATCATATACAACAGATGCTGGGTCTACTCCTTC